>JBJHCB010000059.1:0-8856 GCA_050485805.1 Gemmatimonadota bacterium
GTGGGTAGCCCCGCCCGGGACCACGTAGGACCCGATGAAGACGGGGGTCTCCAGGGAGCCCCCCCACCCGCCGTTCCCCACGTCGTAGGCCAGCACCCCGCACTCCCACTGGGCCGAGTAGGCGATCCCGTCATGGACCCAGACGTCGTGGATGCGGCAATCCCCGTGCTGCACCTCGCTCACGAAGCGGGGATTCCGGATGTCCCGGACGTCCAGGATGACGTAGCGGTCCCCCCCGGAGAGGGCGAAGACGTGGGTGTCCGTGGGAAAGGCGTTGTGGACCCCCCCGGTGAGCCGCTCCGTCACCTCCGCGGCCACCACCGGATGGGCCGGGTCGGCCAGGTCCAGGATCACCAGGCCGTTCCGCCGATCCGACGCCCCTTCCCGGGTGAGGGTGGCATACCGGGCGTCGGGGGAGACCTTCACGTCGTTGACGGAGCGGGCATCCACCCGGATGGAGTCGGTCTTCACGATGTTGGCCGGGTCGGTGACGTCGAAGACGAAGGCCTGGCCGTCGGACATCTTGGCGCCGGTGATGACGTAGTCCCGGCCGTCCACCCCCTCGAAGACCCAGAAGTCGGTGGTCCGGACGTGATCCTGCCGTCCCTGTCCCAGGATCTCCAGCTCCTGGACCACCCCCCTGGGCGCCGCCTGGAAGGCGTGTCGGGCCTGGAGGGGCCCCGCGGAGGCCAGCACGGTGAAGGTGCCGGGAACATCCGCAACCACCCGCCCGTCCCGGACCTGCCCCGGAGCTGCAGGGGCGCGGATGTCCGCCGGCTCCCGGTAGGTGAGGGACCAGGTGACGGGGAGATCCGCCACCTCCCGGCCCCCGGCATCCCGCGCCACGGCGCGGAGGTCCTGCACGTCTCCGGTGCGGACCTCCTCCTCTCCCCCCACGATCTCCAGGGTCACCGCCGGAAAGGCCTCTACCTGGGCGCGCCAGCTTCCAGCGACCCCGTCCACCTCGCCCTCGACCACCACCTCCCCGGCCGCCAGGGCGGTGACGTTCCCGAACCGGTCCACCTGCGCCCGCTCCGGCGTGCGGCTCCGCCACGAGACCTCAGGGTCGGGACGGGAGGAGCCGTCCCGGTGGGTAGCCCGCGCCTGGAAGCGGAGGGTGGTGCCGGCGAAAAGGGCTCCGGCCTCCGCCGGCTCCACCTCCACCGAAGCCAGCTCGGGCCAGTCCACCTCCACCGTCACCGCCAGGGTGGCGGGGCGGGCCCGACTCCCGGGCTCCGGCACCGTGGTGGCCACCACCTGGTGACGGCCCACCCGGAGCGCCTCCACCCGCCCCTCCCGGACCCGAAGGGCGTCCCGGGGACCCACCACCCGGAGCGGCACGTCCAGGGGGTTGCCCCCGGCGTCCCGTGCCGTGAAGCTCAGCTCCGCCGCTTCTCCCACCCGAAGCCGGAGCTCGCCTGGCTCCGAGGTGAGGCGGACCTCGGGGTCCACCGCCTGGGCCCGGAGCTCCTGCGTCGGCCAGAGGGGAACGAGGATGAGCGCCGCGACGGCGGCGCCGGGGAGCCATGGGGGTCGGGGGGAGATCACCGCCGGCATGGGCGCGCTCCTGGGGAGGGGACGGGAAGAGGCCCGGGGACCTGGCCCGACGGGCGGGCTCACGAACGAGAGGGGAACCGGGAAGATGCTCCGGGGGAGAGGGAAGCGAAAGCCCGGCGCCTGTGGAGGGGCTCCATCACGACGGAAGGAGAAGGCCAGGGATGATCCGTCCCGAACGATTCCGGAGGATCCGGAAGGTCCTGGACCGGCGGCAGCCGGACCTCACGGTCCTCATGGAGCGGGTGAACAAGAGCCACAACCTCTCGGCCATCCTGCGGAACTGCGACGCCGTCGGGGTCCTGGAAGCCCATGCCGTGGCCCCACAGCACGGGCTGGATCTCCACGCGGAGACCTCCGGGGGAACGGCGAAGTGGATCCGGGTCCACCGGCACGCCGACGGCCCGGCGGCCATCCGGTCCCTCCGAAGCCAGGGGTTCCAGGTGGTGGCCGCCCACCCCGGGCCTGCGTCCGTGGATTTCCGGAGGGTGGACTTCACGCGTCCCACGGCCCTGCTCATGGGGGCCGAGCTCTACGGGGTGAGCGACGAGGCCCTGGAGCTGGCGGACCTCGCCGCGAACATTCCCATGGTGGGGATGGTGCGCTCCCTCAACGTCTCCGTAGCCACCGCCCTCCTTCTCTACGAGGCCATGCGGCAGCGGGAAGCGGCGGGAATGTACGCTCCCCCGTCCCGCATCCTCCCGGAGCGGTATGGCGACATCCTCTTCGAGTGGGCCTATCCGGAGTTGGCGCCCCGGTTCAGGGAGCGGGGGCTCCCCTACCCTCCCCTGGGCGAGGAGGGGGAGCTCCTGGGGGGGCTGGACGCCCTCCGGGTAGCCCAGGAATAGGTCCCACCCGCCGTTCCCTCCCCTCAGGGGAAGAGCCGGTCCGTCGTCCACCCCGGGGCTTCCCTGCGGAAGAGGATCCGATCGTGGAGTCGGAAGGGACCTTCCTGCCAGAACTCCACCTCCCGGGGACGGAGGAGGAATCCGCCCCAGTGGGGAGGCCGGGGGATCTCCTCCCCGGGATACCGGTCCTCCAGCTCCGCCACCCGGGCCTCCAGCTCGGTCCGGCTCGCCAGGGACCGGCTCTGTTCCGAGGCCCAGGCGCCGATGCGGGAGACCCGGGGGCGGCTGGCGAAGTAGGCGTCCGACTCGGAGGCCGGGACCCGCTCCACCCCACCCCGGACCCGCACCTGACGGCCCAGGCGATCCCAATAGAAGGTGAGGGCCGCCTGGGGATGGGCCTCCAGCGCTCGCCCCTTGGCGGAGTCGTAGTTGGTGAAGAAGATGAAGCCACGCTCGTCCGCTCCCTTGAGGAGGACGATCCGGCCCTCGGGGTGCCCCTGGGGGTCCACCGTGGAGAGGGTGGCCGCGTTGGCATAGGTCAGCCCCGATGTGGTCCCGGCCTCGGCCAGCCATCGTTGGAAGGCCAGGATGGGATCCCCCCCCAGGACCTCCTCGGTGAGGAGGGGACGGGGATGGGCGAGATCCTGATGCGGGGAGGAGCGGGAGGGGTCGGCCATGGGAGACGGGGAGTGGGAGGGCCGGAGCCCGGAGCCGGAGCCCGGGGGCGGTCCGGGAAGGATCCGTCAGTACCAGCCGGGGGGCACAGGGATCCACCTCCCCCGCCCAGACCTCCCCCCGCCCAGACCTTTCCCATGCCCGTCCCGATCCGGATCTTGGGGGACGCGCGCCGGGGCCCACCGGCTCCGCCCCCCTCCAGGACCTGCCTCCCGTGAACCCATCCGGCTCCCCCACCGTCTGGCGGCTCTTCGACGCGGGGTTCCGTCCCTGGCTCCGGACCCGACTGGCGGGCATCCACCTGGCGGGGCTTCCGCCCGAGGGGACCCTGGATCCCACGCTTCCCCTCCTGCTGGTGGCGAACCACACGAGCTGGTTCGACGGGTTCCTCCTCCGGGAGGTGCACCGCTCCCTCCGGCCCGGGGGCCCCCTGCGGACGGTGATGCTCCGCCGGGAGCTCCGGGGACGCCCCCTCCTCCGGATCCTGGGGGGTGTGGGGTTCGAGCCGGAACGCCCCGCCACCTTCCGGGGCGTCCTGCGGACCCTGGCGGCCGAAAGGCGAGCCCCCGTGGCCGCCACGGTCTCCTTCTTCCCCCAGGGTCGGATCTACCCCTCCTTCCGGGCCCCGTTGACCTTCCATCCCGGCGTGGAGCTGGTGGCCCGGCACCTCCGCCCCCTCCACCTCCTGCCTGTGGGGATCCATCTGGAGGGGGGAAACCGGACCCGCCCGGCCGCGTTCCTCTTGGCCGGGGAGCTCCGGACGGTCCTGGAAGGGGAGGTCCCGACGGCCCGGGAGCTGGAGGGCCAGGTGGCGGCGGAGACCGGCAGGATGCGGGACTTCCTGGCCCGGTGGGGAGAGGAGGCCCCGGTCCGGTGGGAGGAGGGGGGAGGGCCGGATCGGAGGTAGGACCGCTTGGGATGGGGACGGCCTAGGGGGGACCCAACGGTTCAGCCCGGACGGCGTCTCCTGATCGGCTCGTCGGTGGGGACGAAGCGAATCAACCTGGCCGGAGCGCCATACGTGAGCACCGGGTAGGCCCCCACGCCCGGAATGACGCCGATACCGGCCCCTTGTAGAAGCCGCCATGCGTCCTCGGCCCAGTGGGGAACCGATGCATCCTCCGGGTTCGCGTCGAGCCCTATCGTGAGCGGCTCATCCAGCCCTGCACCGGTCCCGCGGGCCTCCAACGCCCTCAGAAGCTTCCGGCCGGCCAAGGCGAGGACGGGAGGGCCTGCCCACGTCTCGTGGACGAGGATGACGTTCTCCACCCGTTCGCCGAAGGCCACCGACATGACCACCGCCGCGGCGCCACCGAAGGCGTGCTCGTCCACCAGGACGAAGTGCATCCCTACTCGCTGTTCGTCCGCGAACGGGCCGCCACCCTGCGTCTGCCCTTCACCCCACTGGGGGAGGAGGAGAAGCAGCACGACGATCAGGGCAGCACGGCCCACCACACATGGTGAACGCATCCGAATCCGGCTCCTTCGCGTGAGTGGCTCCACTCGGGGGCCTACCCAGTTCCCACGCTCCTAGGTCCCCCCCTCCTCCCGGCCCAGTTGGAAGCGGAGGGCGTCCTCCAGGTCCGGGCGGAGGAAGTGGAACCCCGTCCGGAGGGCCAGCTCCGGGATCACCCGCTGCCCCTGAAGGAGGAGCTCCTCCCCCATCTCCCCCAGGAGGGCCCGGACGGCCAACGCGGGGGCCGGTAGAAGGGTGGGGCGCCCCAGGACCCGCCCCAGGACGTCGGTGAAGGCAGCGTTGGGGACGGGGTTCGGGGCGGTGGAGTTCATGGCCCCCCCCACCTCCGGAATCCGGAGCGCATGGAGGATGAGGCCCAGGTGGTCGTCCAGGTCGATCCAGGACATGTACTGCCGTCCGCTCCCCAGGCGGCCGCCCACCCCCAGCTGGAAGGGGAGGAGGAGGGTCCCCAGCACCCCCCCGGCCGGCGAGAGGGCGATCCCTGTGCGGAGGTGCACCGTGCGGATCCCCCGGGAGCGGGCCGGAAGGGTGGCGGACTCCCATTTCTCGCAGACCTGGGCCAGGAAGCCGGAACCCGATCCCGCCGACTCGCCCAGGGGCTCGTCGCCCCGGTCCCCGTAGTAGTCCACCCCCGAGGCAGAGACCAGGACGGAAGGGGGCCGATCCATCTCCGCCAGGGCGCGGGCCAGGGTCAGGGTCCCCACCTCCCGGCTCCGGAGGATGGCCCGCTTCTTCGCCTCGGTCCATCGGACGCCCACGATGGGTTCCCCCGCCAGGTGGACCACGGCGTCCACCCCCTCGAGCTCCCCGGCGTCGAGCTCCCCCCGGGCGGGATCCCAGCGGACCGCGTCCGACCCCGCCTCTCCCCGGGTGACCCGCACCACCCGATGACCGCCGGAGGTGAGGAGGTGGGTGAGGTGGGTCCCGATGAACCCGGTGGCACCGGTGACGGCCACCGTGAGGGGCCCGGGTCCGCCGTAGCGTCGGTGCCGAGCCAGGTCGTCGGCCAGCCGGACCCCCCGGAAGGCGAAGAACCGCTCCAGGTTCCCCTGGATGTAGCCCCCTCCGAAGGTCTGGCCCAGACTTCCCAGGGGGGCCTCCCACTCCACCACGTCCTCCAGGGCGCTCCGCCCGTCGGGAAGGGGCTCGAACCGGTGCTCGTGCCGCCATCGCTGGAAGGGACCCGACCGCTGCTCGTCCACGAAGAGCCGGTTTTCCTCGAAGGCGGTGTGCTCCACCTCCCAGGTGAGCTCCGCGGGACCCTTCCGGAGACCCAGGACCACCCGGGCTCCGGGGCGGATCCCCCCCTCCCGGGCCCGGACCCGGACATCCTCCCACGGGGGCGAGAGGCGCTCGAAGGCGCCGGGGCGGGTGTGCCAGGCGAAGACCTCCTCCACAGGGTGGTCCAGTTCCACGCGGTGACGGAAGACGGGCATGGGGTCACTCCTCGTCGGGTCCGAAGCGTTCCAGGTAGCGGTCCAGCTCCACCTTCCGGCGGGTGCTGCCGGAGGTCATGGACCGGACCGTCCCGAAGACGGGGCGTTCGGGCCACCCCCGGTCATAGCGCCCCAGGATCCAGAAGATCCCCGAGGTGGAGTTGGGGTTGCGGCCATCGATCCCCCACCGGTTGTTCAGATGGAGCATGGTCTCCAGCGCTTCCTCCGGGGTGGCCGACCACTCCAGGATCTTCTTCCCCCAGAGCATGCGGAGGTAGGTGTGGATGGTCCCCGTCCGGCGGAGCTCCCGCTGGGCGGCGTTCCAGAGGGGATCGTGGGTCCGGGCCCCCTCGAAGTCCTCCGGGTCGTAGCGGTGGGGGCGGGGGTCCCCCCGATGCGTGTCCAGGGTGGACCGGGCCCAGTCGGGAAGGCTGGTCCATTCCAGGGCCGCCTCCCCGTGGCGATGGGCCGTCTGGTAGCCCAGCTCCCGCCAGGTGACCACCTGGTCCAGGAAGGCCTCCGCGGGGGGGGTCACGCCCCACCACCCCTCCCGGCTCCCGTCCGCACGGGAGGAGAGGTGTCCGGGATTCCATCCCTCCCCGTCCAGGAGGGAATGGACCACCTCGTGGGCGCTGACATGACCCCAGTGGAGGAAGGGGGAGAGCCCGCTCGCGGCCTCCCGGTCCGGGTGGTTCCGGTCCTCGGCGTAGCGGGGAAGTCGCTCCTCCAGGAACCGGCGGAGGCGCTCCCTCCCCTGGGCGCTCCCACCGGAGAAGGGGACGGGCGGTACGCCGGCGTCCAGCCCCAGCACCTCCACCGGAGCCCCCCCCCCTTCCAGGAGCTTCGGGGACGCCAAGGGCCAGCGCTCCTGTACCTCCTCCGGGACCCCGGGGTAGGGCCGAAGGGGGTCGCCCCGCAGGGGGAACTCCGCCGGCGCCTGGGGAAGGTGGTCCGGAAGGGTCTTCTGCAGGTATCTCCGGAAGGAATGGGCGGTGGTGAAGTCCCGCTCCGGCGCCCGGAGGGGGAGGATCCCGTTGGAGTCCACGGCCTCGAGGGTGACGTCCAGGACCTCCCCTGCCGCGCGGAGCATGCGGGGCAGGAAGAAGGAGGGGAAGTCGTCGGTGACCACCACCGCCGCGTCCCGGGCCAGGGCCTCCAGGAGCCCCTTCCCTTCCCCCTTCTCCGCCTCCACGTAGGGGAAGTACCCCACCCGCCCGCCATCCAGTCGGGAGCGGTGCTCCGCCATCCCGTCCAGGCAGAAGCGGTGGAGGCGGACGCTGGCCCACCGGTAGTCCATGCGAAGGGGCTCGAAGACCAGGAGGGGGCGGTCCAGGTGCCGCGCCCACTCCACCGCCCGCTGCAGGGCGAAGTTCCACTCCAGGCGGCGCGCGGCCACCATCCAGTACAGGACGGTTCCCCGCTCCTCCCGGACCGGTGCGCGATTCACCCGGGCGATGCGCAGGGAGGGGATGGAGGAGGATTCCATGGGCCCGGCTACCCGGGAGCGGGGGGGGCGTTTCCCGTCCGGCCCTACCTCCGGACCCCGCGCCGCCCCTCGCGCCCGGAGGTCAGGATCCGCTTCCCCCCGGGAGGAGCGCCCGGATCGCCCCGATGAGGGCCTCATCGTCCACGATGGGCTTCGTGAGGTAGTCGTCGAAGCCCTGGGCCAGGAACCGCTCCCGGTCACCGGCCATGGCGTGGGCGGTGAGGGCGATGACGGGGATGCCCCGAAGGACCGGATCCCGTCGCATCCGCTCCAGGACCTCGGTCCCATCCATCTCCGGAAGGGAGATGTCCAGGAGGACCACCTCCGGGAGGTCCTCCGCCATCCCCTCCAGGGCCAGGATCCCGGTCTCGTACTCCGAGACGGCGAAGTGGTCCTCCAGGATGGCCTGGACCAGGAGCCGGTTGTCCGGGTTGTCCTCCACCAGCGCCACCCTGGCCTTCATGTCCGACCTCCGTGGCGCTCGAGGGCGGCCACCGTCTGATGGAAGGACCGACGGAAATCCGGGGCCAGGGCCGCCACCTCCGCCTCGTTCCCCGCTTCGGCCGCAGCCTCCAGGCGGGTGCAGACCTGCTGGAGCGCCGTGCCACCCAGATTGGCAGCCGAGGACTTGAGGGCATGGGCTCCCCGCTCCACCCGCTCCAGATCCCCCTCCGCGAGCCCGGTCTCCACCTCCGCGAGGCGGGTGGGCGCATGCTCCAGGAAGAGGGAGACGATCTTCCCCAGGAGCTCGTCTCCCCCCCAGGCCCGGAGCCGCTGGAAGGCGGCGGGGTCCAGGAGGGCCCCCGGCTCGCTCCCGCTCACGGGGCCCCTCCTCCCGCTGCGGTGCCTCCCCGGACCGCGGATCGGATGGCCTCGATCCCGGCCCGGACCCCCTGGGGGTGTCCGTACACCGCAGACCCCGCCACCAGCACATCCGCGCCGGCGTCCACCACGGCCCCGGCGGACCGGGCATCCACCCCCCCGTCCACCTGCAGCGCCACCTCCTCCCCGGGACGATGCCGGTCCAGGAGGGATCGGACCCGGGCCACCCGGTCGGGAGAGGTGGGGATGAAGGCCTGGCCCCCGAACCCGGGGTTCACCGTCATCACCAGGACCAGCTCCACGAACGGGAGGACGTCGCGGAGGGTCTCCACCGGCGTCGCCGGGTTCACCGCCACGCCCGGGAGGGCGCCCAGCTCCCGGATCTGTTCCAGGACCCGATGGAGGTGGGGGCAGGCCTCCTGGTGCACGGTCACCCGGTGGGCCCCCGCCGCCACGAAGTCCCCCACGTAGCGCTCCGGCGCCTCGATCATGAGGTGCACGTCCACGGGTAACGAGGTGTGCCGGCGCACCGCCTCGGTGATGGCGGGACCCAGGGTG
>JBJHCB010000059.1:8866-10465 GCA_050485805.1 Gemmatimonadota bacterium
GGGTGAGGTTGGGGACGAAGTGCCCGTCCATGACATCCACGTGGATCCAGTCGGCTCCGGCCTCCTCGGCGGCGCGGACCTCCTCGCCCAGCCGGGCGAAGTCGGCCGAGAGGATGGAGGGGGCCAGGCGGACGGGACGACTCACCGGATCGCTCATGCTCCCCGCTCCCGCCGCTCCGCTCCCCCGTCCGGCCTACCCACCAGGACCAGGGAGGCCACTCCCAGGAAGAGCCCCGTCTCCACCACCCCCGCGCGCTCCCGTAGGGCCCGCTCCAGGGCCGGGGGGTCGGGGATCCCGTCGGGGAAGGTCAGGTCCACCACGGGATTTCCATTGTCGGTGAGGTAGGGGTCTCCCGCACCCCCCGACCTCCGCAGCCGGGGTTCGGACCCCAGCTCCCGGAAGAACGGGAGGTGGCTCCTCCAGGCGAAGGGGACGACCTCCACGGGGAGGGGCGCCCGGGCCCCCAGACGGTCCACCTCCTTGGCCGGATCCGCGATGACCACGAAGCGACGGGATTCCTGGACCACCATCTTCTCCCGGAGGAGGGCCCCCCCCAGCCCCTTGATGAGGTCCAGCCCCCGGTCCACTTCGTCGGCCCCGTCCACCGCCAGGTCCAGGGGAACGGCCTCATGGAGCTCCAGCAGGGGAATGCCCAGCTCCGCCGCCCGCTGGGCCGTCGCCTCGGAGGTGGGCACGCCCCGGACATCCTCCAGCTCCCCCCTGGAGAGGGCCTGGCCCAGCGCGTCCAGGAAGTGGCGGACCGTGCTCCCGGTGCCGAGGCCCAGGCGCATCCCCGAGCGGACCTCCAGGAGGGCGGCACGCCCGGCGTTCCGTTTGAGTTCGTCCACGGTGGGCGTTTCCGGGGGGAGGCGTGCCGGCAGAGGGGAAGTCGGAAGGGCGGGGCGCCTTGGTCGCCGGCCCTGGAGGATTCGCGGCCAATGTAGACCCGGCCCCCCACCGGGACCAGTCCCGGCGGGGGCTCATGCCCCGGGCCGCCCCCCGGGGAGCCGCCCGTCCACCCCGTTCTTGACACGGGGTGCCGGGGAGTGTGAAGATCGATTCATGCGACGCGAACGGAGCTGCACCGCCCCCGGGTTTACCCCCTGGTATCCCTGGTATCCTTTCGGCCGGACGGCCGGGAGTCCCGGGAAGGTGCGCGTGTAGGTCCCCCGCCGAGCCACCGCGCCCCAACCGAACGGGCCCCCGGAGCGATCCGGGGGCCCGTTTTCGTTTCCCCGGTCTCCCCGCTCCCCCCCTCCACACAGGAACCACACCATGATCATCGTGACCCGCATCGGCATCACCGACGAGGAGCTGGACGCCATCCGGGAACGGGTGGAGGCCGCCGGCCTCCGGACCCACCTCTCCCGGGGGGAGAACCGCACCATCATCGGGTGCATCGGGGACGAGGAGCGCCTGGCCCACGTCCCCCTCCTCTCCCTGGCCGGGGTGGATGCGGTCCACCCCATCATGCGGCCCTACAAACTGGCCTCCAGCGAGTTCTCCGCGGGGCGCACCCGTATCCCCCTGGGGGATCTGGAGCTCGGGGGGTCCGAGTTCGGGGTCATCGCGGGCCCCTGTTCCATCGAGGGGCGGGA
>JBJHCB010000060.1:0-10427 GCA_050485805.1 Gemmatimonadota bacterium
GGACCAGCGGGGGGAGCTCCCCCGGGTCAGGAACCGCTGCCGGGTGCCGTCAGCCTCCATGATCCAGAGGGCCGTGTCCCACCGGTCCTCCTGGGTGTTCACCCAGCGCCGCGTGTACACGACCTGGCTCCCGTCCGGGGAGACCTGGGGGTCCAGCACGGTTTCGTACCGCAGGAGATCCGCGGCGGCGAGGACCCCCTCCTGGGCCGCCAGGGGTGGGGCCGGGCCGACGGAGAGGGCGACCAGGAGGAACGGGAGGACGCCGGCCAGGGGGCGGCGGGACGGGGCGGGGGGCAGGGCGCGAGGCATGTCACCTCCGGAGACGGAAGGGGGGGGAGACCGAATTCCGTTGGGGGGATCCGGCCACCCCCTCGGGCACCGAAAAGGTACGGGGCCATGCGGGGCCCGGACAGCGCAGAGGCCCGGGGGGTGACGCTCCCTCCTTCGCGGCGATACCTTCGGCGCCGGAGGGGGGCGGCCTCGGTGGGGGAGCCGCCCCGGACATCCCCCAGCACGGAGATGGGCATGCGCGTCGGACTGACGGGTGCAACGGGATACATTGGAAGCGCCGTGGGAGAGGCCCTGGCGGATGCCGGACACGAGGTGCTGGCGCTGGCCCACCGGCCCGGCGCCGAGGCGGAGTTCCGGGAGCGGGGGTGGACGCCGGTCCCTGGGGATCTCCGGGACGGCGAAAGCCTGCAGGGCCTGGCCCGGAAGGCCGACGCGGTCATCCATGCCGCCATGGCGGAGGGAGACGACGGGCCCGCCGTGGACATCGCCGCCGTCCGGGTCATGCTCAGGACCCTCGAGGACTCCCGGAAGCCCTTCGTATACACCAGCGGGGTCTGGCTCCTGGGGCCCGGGGAATCCGACGAGGGGATGGATCCCACCCGCCCGCTCTCCCAGGTGGAGTGGCGGGTTCCCCTGGAGCGGGAGGTCCTGGAGTATGGGGGTCGGGACGTCCGCTCGGTGGTCCTCCGTCCGGGGATCGTCTGGGGGCGGGGGGGTGGGATCCCGGGGATGCTGGGTCGGGGAGAGGTGCCGGTGGTGGGGGACGGGAGCCAGGTCTGGCCCATGGTCCACGTGGAGGACCTGGCCGACCTCTACGTCCGGGCCCTCTCGGTCCCCACGGGAACCATCCTGCACGGGGTCCACGACACCGTCCCCGTGGCCCGGGTGGCCGATGTGGCCCGCCAGGAGGCCGGGCGCACCGAGGCGCTGATCCACCTCACCCTGGAGGACGCCCGGGAGACCCTGGGTCCCTTCGCCGACGCCCTGGCCCTGGACCAGCGCGTCTCCGCACAGTCCACCCTGAACCGGACGAAGTGGACGCCGGCGCGGGACTATCCGGAGGGGTGACGAGGAAGAGGGAGGCCGGAGAAGGCGGGGATTCCCGGACGTAGGGTGAGCGGTCAGGGAATCCGGACGGGAACCCGGAGGAAGTCTCCGGGGCCACCGGGCCCCTGGAGCGGACCGCCGGAATCCGCCACGGTCACCAGGTAGAACCCCAGCGAGAGCACGAGACCTCCCCCCACGAAAAGGGCGGTGGTCCGCTTCCGATCGAGTTCCCTGACCTCCACCTCCGAGACCTGCCCGGGAGAGATCCGGAACTCCCTCCGGGTGCTCGACACCCCTCGGGCACCCGGAGGAGCGGGGGGGGTGAAGGCCAGAAGGAGGTGGTCCGGCGCGGCGGTGAGGAGCTCGCCCTGGATCTGCCGCTGGCGCACCCCGAACGTCTCCTCCATCCGGCGCACGCCTTCATCGGACAGGTGGACCCGGACCACCTCCCCGGAAGGAGCCGCCGAGAACGGCACCGGGTGGTGGGCGTAGCACCCGGGTGCGGTCAGGGTCAGGAGGGTCAGCAGGACGGCACGCGCGCTCATCGGTCGGCTCGGGGTTGGACTCGAGGGAGCGGCGGAACGGGCGCCGAAGCACCTGTTCCCCGGATGGGGGCCCGTCGCCCCTCCAGAATGCACCGAGAGGCTTGTGGACCGCCAGTCCCCTGGGGCATCTTGGGTGAGGAAACTGTGAGGTCCTCCGACTGAACCAGGAACCCGAGGAGTACCATGACCCGTCGTATCCCGTCCTCCGCCCTGGTCGTGCGGTCCAAGCCTCACCATCGGGCGCTCTTCCGGGTCCCCTTCCTTCTCCTCCCAGCCCTCCTCCTCATGGCCGGGACGGGCCTGGGCCAACAGGCCCCGACGGAGGGGGTGCCCTCCCCTGGAGAGGACCGCTTCCCGGTGTTCGTCGAGGCTCATGTGGAGATCGAGAGGATCCGGGATGAGTTGCAGGTGGAACTGGCCCGATGGCACGAGACGGACCGAAGACTCGAGGTTCGCAGGGAGGGAGACGAGCGGATTGCACGGGTGCTGGAGTCCCACGGCATCCAGCCGGACGTGTTCCATGGCTTCACGCGGCTCATCAGTACCGACCGGGAAGCGCGGGACGCATTCGAGGAACTGGCCCCGTCCTTCCGGGAAGGGAGGCCCTGAGCGCGCTCGGGACTCAGCAGAGGATGCAGGCGTGGTTGTTCTTGGCCCCGAGGCTCTCCAGGAGGGCGATCGTCTCGGGGATGGGGCGGACGGTGATGAAGGGCCCGTTGGCCATGTCCACCGTGGTCTGGCCCTGGCGGCTGACGACGGTCACATCGGCCCCCATCTCCACCAGGTAACGAATCAACTCGTTGTCCCCCCGCGCCGCCGCATGGTGCAAGGGCGTGTAGCCCCCGTGATCCCGGTGGTTCACGTCCGCACCGAGTTCCTCCACCAGGAAGCGCACGGTGGCCAGGAAGGCTCCGGGCACATGCCTGTGGACGTTCCCGGCAGCCGCCTGGCCATGCCCGACCCCCGACGCCGCATGGATGGGCCAGGTCCCGTTCTCCCCGGGAGCCACCGGGGGGAGCCCGGACGGGTCCTCCCCCTGTCCGAACGCCCCCCCGGAACCCGGGGGCGCCATGGTGGGGATGTTCGGGTCCGCACCGTGCGCCAGGAGCAGGCGCATGGCGTCGAGGTCCACTGCGTGCGCCGCTCGCCAGAAGGGGGTCGCCCCCCGCATGTCCACCCCCAGGTCCGAGCGGTTGAACTGGGAGTACCAGATGTGTCGGGCAAGCCGGAGGTTCGGATCCGCCCCCGCCTTCAGGAGGAGCTCCATCATCTGCAGGTAGGTGGTCCCCTGCGTCATCCAGGCGTGCTGGGCCGGGTGGATCACCCGGGGAGCCCAGCGGGTCTCGACGGTGGAGTAGAGGGGGGAGTCACCCGACGCGTTGGTCCGGTTGGGGTCGGCGCCCCGCTCCAGAAGGACCCGGGCCAGGTCGAAGTGGCCGTTGATGGTGGCCATGAGGAGGGGCGTGGTCCCCTCCCCCGGTCCGGGCTGATCGATGCCCGCCCCCCCCTCCAAGAGGAGTAGCGCGGTTCGGGTGTGTCCTTCGCGGGCCGCGTACAGGAGGGGAGTCAGCCCACCGTAGGTCCCGATCCTAGCCGTCCAGTTCGGGCTGTACTCCACCTCTTCCCGTTCCCCGGAAACCGGATCCGCCCCCGTGGACCCCACCGTGCCCGGGCTCTGAAGGAGAAGGCGGGCCGCCCGGGCGGCCGTCTGGACCTCCACCGAGGACGGCCTTCGCCCTTCGTCCCCCACGGCCGCACCCCCGCGGAAGACCCGCAGGATACTGTCCCGCACCGCCGCCGCGCGCCGGTCCTCCTGTTCCAGGCCCTGCACATCCACGACCCGCGAGGCGAGGGAGGGGTCGGCACCGGCGGCCAACAGCCGGGCCACTACGCCGGTCCGGTCGAAGGCGGCCGCGTACATGAGGGGGGTCTGGTCCCGGGACCGATCCCGGGCATCCACGTGGGCCCCCTCACGGAGAAGAACCTCGACCGCCTCCAGGTTTCCGGCCCGGGCTGCCAGATGGAGTGGAGTGGCCCCGCCGGAGGAGGTCCGTGCCTCCAGGTCGGCCCCCGCCTCCACCAGGATCTGCACGACCTCCCCCCCGGGGGATTCTGCGGCCAGGTGGAGCGGGGTGTAGGCCCCCAGGCGGGTCACGACGCCCGCGCGGGCGCCGGCCTCCACAAGGAACCGGGCCGTGGCTGCATCCCCCCGGAACGCGGCCCAGTGGAGTGCCGTCATCCCGTCCCCCTGGGGGGCATTGACGTCGGCCCCGGACCGGATCAACTGCCGCACCTCGTCGGCCGAGACCCCGTTCATGGCCGCGTCGGCCAGCGTCGGGTCAGGGGAGGGCGAAGCCGCCAGTAGGGCGAGAAGGACAGGCACGCCGAGGGAGGCGCTTCGGGCGGCGGGCTTCATGGATGCTCCGGGAAGGACGGAAGCCGGCGGCCCGCCATGCGCGGGGACGCCGGCCTCCGGTGCGTCAGCAGGACACGCAGTTGTGGTTGTTCATGGCACCAAGGCCTTCCAGGAGCTCGATGGTCCGGGGGAAGGGCTGGATTCGCTCGATGGGCCCGTTCGCCATGTCCACCGTGGTCTGGCCCCGACGGCTCACCAGGGTCACGTCCGCCCCGTGCTCCACGAGGAACCGGATGAGTTCGTTGTCGCCCCGGGCCGCGGCATGGTGAACGGGGCTGTAGCCATCGTGGTCCCGTGCATTCACGTCCGCGCCCAGTTCCTCCACCAGGTATCGCACTGCGGGAAGCCACCCGTCTGGCACGTACCGATGCACGTTGGCGGCGAATCCCTGTCCGTGTCCCACGCCGGAAGCGGCGTGGATGGGGAAGACCCCCGGCCCGCCCACCGGGACCGGCGGAAGGCCGGAAGCGTCCTCCCGGTCCCCTCCCCCGCCATACCCACCCCCGCGAACCGGGGGCCGCCGGGTGGGGACCCCGGGATCGGCCCCGTAGGCCACGAGCAGCTTCATGACCTCCAGGTCCAGAGCGTGGGTGGCCCGCCAGAAGGGGGTGGCGCCACGCGTATCCACCTGCAGGTCACCCCGGTTGAACTGCATGTACCAGAGATGACTGGACAGGCGGGGGTTCGGGTCCGCTCCTGCCTCGAGGAGCGCTGCGACCAGCTCCACATGGGTGGTTTCCTGGTTCATCCACGCATGCTGCTGGGGCATCATCACCCGCGGGGCCCAGCGCGTCTCGATGGCGGCATACAGCGGAGAATCGCCGGAAGCATTGCTCAGATTGGGGTCCGCCCCCCGGGCCAGCAGTTCCATGGCCAGGTCGTAGTGGCCGTTGATGGTAGCCATGAGGAGGGGGCTGGTCTGGTCGCCCCCACCCACCTGATCGACATCGGCTCCCCCCTCCAGGAGGGCGATGGCGGTCTTCACATGCCCGTCCCGAGCGGCGTAGAGCAGGGGGGACATCCCGCCCCGAGTCCCGATCCGGGCGGTCCAGCCCGGGTCATAGGTGTCCTCCTCGGTCTCCACGGCCGGAGGCTCGTCCCTCGGGGCCTCGTCGGGCCGAGGCTCCTCACCGGGAACCTCTCCTCCGCGGGACTCCTCGGTGGCTCCATCCTCCACCGGCACTCCCGCCTCGGGCTCGAACTCCACCGACTCCTGCGAGACCGCTGGGCCTTCGGGCGGCGCCGGGAACTCGGGTGCCCCGTCACGAAGGAAGGTGCGCGCAGCCCGGGCGGCCGCCTGGACCTGACTGGGAGTGGGGATCCAGAGTTCTCCGTCCCCCACCTCCGAGGGGCGGAAGGTCTTGAGGATGCTGTCCCGCACCATCCGGGCCCTCCGGTCCTCCTGCTCCAACTGACGGACGTCCGCCACGGCCGAGACCCGAGCCGGATCGGCCCCGTGCTGCAGGAGGACCCGGATCACGGCGTCTCTCCCCCGGGCAGCCGCAAACATGAGGGGGGTCTGATCCCGGATCGACTCCTCCGCATCCACCTCGGCTCCGTGGTCCAGGAGAGCGCGTACCGCCTCCTCACTCCCCGCAGTGGCCGCCAGGTGGAGGGCCGTGGCGTTCCCCGAAGCGGTTCTGGCAGCGGGGTCGGCCCCCGCCGCGAGGAGGACGGCCACCACCCCACCGTTCCCCTCCATGCTGGCCAGGTGCAGCGGGGTGTACCGGCCCAGGCGGGTGGTGGGCTCCAGGCGGGCCCCGGCGCTCAGGAGAAGGTCCGCAAGCCCCTCATCCCCATGGACAGCCGCCCAATGCAGGGCCGTCATTCCATCCCCCTGGGCGGCGTTCACGTCACCACCCTGTCGGATGAGTTCCACCACGGCTTCACGACCCGCCCCCTCCATGGCGGCGATGGCGATTCCCGGGTCCTCTTCAGGCGGGATGGCGCCCAGGAGGGCCACCAGGGCAAGTCCGCCCAGGAACACCCGGGGGCCGTGCGGGAAACGCTGGGTCATGGGCACCACTCCTCTGCTCGGTCCTGGGATCGACACTCCGGCGCCGTCACTGGGCCGCGAAGTTCCCTCCGGTAAGCACCAATTCACCGGTGCTGTCCCCAAAGCTCTGGACGTCCTCCAGCCCGAGGATATGGAGGATGTTCACCATGGCGTTGGCGAGGGGGGTGCCGTCGGGGGCCTTGATGTGCTGGTTCCCCTGCAGCTTCCCGTTGGCTCCGCCCATCACCAGGAAGGGCACGCGCCGATGGTTGTGGGTATTGGGATCCCCCATGGCCGACCCGTAGAGGATCATGGTCTTGTCCAGCATGCTGGCATCCCCCTCCATGGACTTGGAGAGCTTCTCCAGGAAGTAGGGCAGCATGCTGACGTGATAGGTGTTGATGAGGTTGAAGTCGAGGATGCGCTCCTCGTTGTCCCCGTGGTGCGAGGCCGGGTGGAAGGGGCGATCGGAGCCACTCTCCGGGTAAGTCCGACCGGACACGTCCCTCCCCATCTTGAAGGAGAACACGCGGGTCAGGTCCGACTCGAAGGCCAGGAGCTGAAGATCGAACATGAGCTTCACATGCTCGGCGAAGGAGTCGGGAACCCCCGGAGGAGCCTCGGGGAGCTCCCGGGTCTCTCCACTCAGGTTCCGTGCCTCGACCTGCTGGATGCGCCGCTCCACCTCCCGGACGGATTCGAAGTACTCCTCCAACCGATGCTGGTCCGGGGCCGCAAGTTCGCGCTTCATCTGTGCGATGGACCGGGTAATCCAGTCCAGGACGCTCCCGTCAGCACGGCTCCGGGCGAGCCGCTCCTCAGGAGTGGCTCCCTCCCCGAAGAGCATCTGGAACACCACCCGGGGGTCGCGAATGACGGGGAGGGGCTGCGTGGGGGAGGCCCAGCTGATGGAATCCGTGTAAACGCAGGTGTACCCGTAGGCGCACCCGCCGGACTGGTCGATGTTTTCGATGCAAAGCTGCATGGAGGGGATGGGGAACTCACGCCCGTAACGCTGGGCGTACATCTGGTCCAGCGACGTGCCCACGTACACATCGGACCCCTCCGTCTGGCGCGGGTGGGCCTGCGTGAGGTACACGGCGCTGGATCGGAAGTGGTCTCCCCCGATCTCCGCGGGTCGATAGGCCTCGGCCATCCGCACATCTGTGTTGCTCACGATGGTGAGGTGGTCCCGGAACTCCTCCAGCGGCTTGAGTGCATTCGAGGCGTTCAGGTCGAAGTCGCGCCCGACCCCTTCCGGAGCCCAGAGGTGCTGCGTGGCGCCGAACCGCGTGCTCCCGGCAGCGCCGTGGACCTGTTCGATGGCCACGAGGCGGGGGCGATCCACTTTTTCGGCGAAGGCCCGGAGGCGTCCGGCAGGCACCATGGCATCAAGGAAGGGAAGCGCAACGGCCGCGCCCATCCCCCTGATGAACGTGCGTCGCGGTATGTGCTTCCCGGTAATGATGTTCATGTCCCGCCTCCTCTCTCCGATGATGGGTCTTGCCGGTCCCGTGGTCGGGCCGTCCCTGCTTCGCGTCAGTGGTTCGTTTGGTCCGGGGCTCCGTGCCGCGACCTTCCTGCTCCTACCGCTCCGTCCTGCTGGCGTCGTCCGCTACGGCCTGGTGCCGGACCATGCGGAACGGCTCCGACTGCACCACCCCTACGATGAACTCCGTCATCCGGTAGTCGCCGGCCTTTGCCCGGGCCTCGATGGCTCGCACCGCCGGCTGGTCGAAGTACTCCGTCCGTCGCCCAATGGCGTACGTCATGAGGTTGTTTGTGAAGTTCCGTACGAGGGGGATGGGGAGACCGACCAGAACCTCCCTCAACTGCTGGGGTGACTCCACCGGACGCCCGTCCCAGAACTGTCCGCGGGTGTCCAGGGGAATGGCCACACCTCCCATCCCCCGGCGTTCCGTCAGCCGCCAGCGACCGGTGGGGTCGAACTGCTCGAGGGCCAGTCCGATGGGATCCATGAACTTGTGACAGGCCGCACAGACCGGGTTGGCGGTGTGCATCTCCAACTGCGCCTTGGAGGTGAGGACGGCCCCGTCGGCCACCCCCTCGTTCTCTTCCAGGGGCGGGACGTTCGCAGGCGGGGCCGGAGGGGGCGTCCCCAGGAGCACCTCCAGGACCCACTTCCCACGATCCACCACCGAGGTCCGGTTCCCGAAGGAGGTGGCCGTGAGGATGCTCCCGTGACCCAGGAGCCCGTTCCGGTACTCATGCTGGACGGGAACCCGGCGGAAGTGGCTCCCCACCACGCCCGTCATCCCGTAATGCCGGGCCAGCTGCTCGTTCACGTAGGTATAGTCGGCCGTCAGGAGGTCCAGCAGGCTCCGATCCTCCTGCACCAGGGAGAGGAAGAAGAGCTCCGTCTCCCGCCGCATGGCGTCCTTGAGCTGCTGATTGAAGTCCGGGAACCAGAAGGCGTCGGGGTTCACGTCGTCCAGGTCGTGGAGCCGGAGCCACTGCGCCGCGAAGCGCGTGGCCAACGCCTCCGAACGGCGATCCTGGAGCATCCGACGAACCTGGCGCTCCAACTCCTCGGGGGTATTCAGGCGTCCTTCCCGGGCCACCTCCCGAAGCTCCCGATCCGGGGGGAGGTTCCAAAGGAAGAAAGACAGTCGTGAGGCCAGAGCCAGGTCGCTCAGCGGGACGGGCTGGTCGGCCGTTGCCGACAACGCCCCGGGCTCCATCCGGAAGATGAACTTCGGGCTGGCCAGGATCCCCTGGAGGGCGAGCTGGATCCCGGCCTCGAATCCGTCCTCGGCCTCCCCCTGCTCATAGAGGGCCAGAAGCCCCTCCATGTCCGCCGGATCCAGGAAGCCCCGGAAGGCCTGGTCCGCGAGACGCTCCAAGATCTCCTCGGCGCAGGAGCGCCGCTCCGCCGCCGAGGTGGGCCGGCAGGTGAAGATCCTCCTGCGTGTGGCCGTCTCGGATATCCCGGTCACGTTGTAGGGTCCCCCGACGATCAGGTCCTTCAGGTGGGGAAGCGTCTCAATCCCGTATCCCCCCTCTCCGATGTGCCGGTCGGCCAGGGACCAGTCATGGGGCGAGGTGAGATCGTCGATGGGCCCCTCCGCCCGCTTCACAAAGACCGCAGAGACCCGGTGCTGACCGGCACGGACGACAATGGGCTCCGTCTGCATGTAGACGCCCATGGCCTCCTGTTCGTGCATCCATCGATCCACGTCCAACAGGGCCACCCGCTCCCCGTTGATGGAGATCTCCACCTGTTCGTCCCGCTCCTTCTCTCCGAAGAGAGAGCCGGTGATGGTGTGGGCGAACCCCACGCGGAAGACGTACTCCCCGTCGGCGGGGAAGAAGTGGAGGACCGAGGTGCCTCCGCGGGAACCGAAGGGAGCGCCCTCAACCCGTTCCCGCTGGGAGGCATAGGCCGGGATGTTGTAGGTGACCTGCCGGGGAGAGGCCCGTTGGTCGCCCACCGCCAGCCGGCTGATGGAAGCCGCCGCATTCAGGTAGGAGGTGACCAGGGTGGGGGAGATCATCTGCGCGTCCGCGATGTTGTCGAAGTTCGCGCTCCGCTGGTCCGGCGGAAGGTATTGGGACGCATCGACGCGCAGGTCCAGGAGCTCCTGGATGGACCGCTCGTAGTCGGCGTGGTTGAGGCGTTGGAAGTACCGGGATCCCGGATTGGGAGAGATGGCGGCAACCTCGTCGACCCGCTTCTCGAGATCCATCACGAGGGCCAGGAGGGTGTCCCCTTCGGGCCTGGGCATCCCCGGGGGAGGCATCATCCCCGCCCGGAGCTTCACGATCATCTTCTCGGCCTTGTCCGCCTCCTCCGGGGCCCGGTCCACGTCGAACCCCTGGACCGAGAAGTTCCCGGTCATCAACTGATCGTTGTGGCAGACGACACAGTACCGTTGGAGGACGTCATTGAAGGCGTCCGACGGAATTCCGGACAGCCCGGCCAGGCCGGAACCGGCCCGGATCCCGGAGTAGAGCGCGGCCTCGCTCCCGGTCGGGTGGAGGGCGGATCCGGAAGCCCCGGAACCTGCCAGGGCGAAGGCAGGGGCCATGCCTTGAGATCGATCCGGCTCTTGGGAGGGGATCCCGAAGATCCCTCCGACCAATCCGGACTGGAGCCCGGCCAGGGTCACCA
>JBJHCB010000061.1:0-10392 GCA_050485805.1 Gemmatimonadota bacterium
GCAGCGGATCGGGGGGTAGTCCGGGGGGCCGTCACCCCCCCTCCTCGCCTTCCCCTCCCCATCCGGACCCTCGGAGGCGGGCGTAGAGATCCCCGGAGGAGGCGCCTCCTGCCCCATCCTCCAGCCAGCTCGCCATCTCCCCGCCCTCTCTCCAGCGGGGGAAGACGTAGCGGCGCTCCTCCCCCCGTACGGCGTTGAACTCATAGTCCCCCAGTCCCTCCAGCCGGCGCAGGCAGTCCACCGCCACCCCCATCCCCCCGGAGACGAACTCCACGGAGAGGGCCGGCACCGCCTGGGTGAGCCCCGCCAGCACCTCCGCCTCGAACCCCTCCACATCGATCTTGCAGAACCGGGGGACCCCGTACTCCGCGATGAGGGCGTCCAGGGTCGTGACGGGAACCTCCACCTCCTCCTCCCAGCTCACCCCCCGGAAGCCCGGGTTGGCCCGGGGAATGCGTTCCCGCCAGCCGTGGGCCAGGGTGGAGACGGTGGGGGTGCGGCGGCTCACCGCCAGGAACGCCGTCCCGGGCTCGGCGCCCACCGCCACCGGGAGCACCACCACGCCGGGGGTCCTCCCCGCCAGGAGGCGGAGCCAGGGGAGGAGTCGAGGCTGGGGCTCCAGGGCCACCACCCGGGCCCCCAGCGCCGCGAAGGCCCGGGTCCGATCCCCCAGGTGCGCCCCCACGTCGAAGACCAGGTCCCCCTCCCCCACGAAGGAGCGGTAGAGGCGTCGGAGCCCCCGCTGCCGCCCGGGCCGACCGTAGATGACCAGGGAGCGGAGGAGGCCGACCCACCCGGACAGTCCGCCCGTCACCCCCCGCCCCCCACGGGGGGCCAGATCCGGGAGAAGACCCCGTCCCGGGCGAACAGGGCGTGGTGCACCGCAGCCGCAACGTGGGCGGCGATGACCCCCACCAGGAGGTAGGCGGTGAACTTGTGGAGGATGGACATCCGATCCGGCCAGGTGGACATCTCGGGGAGGAGAGTGGGGATGCCGAAGCGGTCCAGGATCTCGATGGGGAAGCCGCCCCCCACCACCCGGACGTACCCGCTCACCGTCATGGTCACCAGGAGGACGTACAGGAGGGCATGGGTGGCCCCGGCCAGGCGGGCCTGCAGGGGAGACATGCTGGGCGGGGGGGGCGGAGGCCGGTGGAAGATGCGCCAGAGCACCCGGAGCGCCACCAGGACCAGCATGATGGTCCCCAGGCTCTTGTGGAGGATGAAGAGCTCGTCCTGCATCTCCCGGAAACCCGAATGGGTCATGGCGATCCCCACGGGGATCATGACGAAGACCCCCAGGGCGATGAGCCAGTGGAAGATCCGGGTGACGGGGTGGTGACGGGGCATCCCGGCGGGGGCGGTGGGAGGGGAAGCGTCAGGCATGGGCAGGCCTCTCCGTCAGCGGGGGTCGAGGGGGAGGGCGTCGGCGGAAGGATCGGCGGCGGGGAGGGCATCGGCGGAGAAGCTCCGCACGAACCAGTCCCGGAAGGCGTCCATGCGGGGAGCGGGACGATCCGGGTCCGGGCGTCCCCCAGGGCGGAAACCCCACGCCAGGAAGGGCTCCAGGAGCTCCGGATCCCGACTGAAGACGTGGACGGGAACGTCCCGGGAGGCATCCTCTCCGGTGATGAGGGGCGCCGGCTGATGATCCCCCATCACCACCAGGAGGGTCCTCTCGTCCACGAACCGTTCGGCGTAGGCCACCATGGCATGGAGCGCGTAGTCCACCTGCAGGGCATAGTGCTCCCTCACCCGGTCGTAGTCCCTCCACAGCTCCTCGGGCCGCTCCCCGGCATCCTCCCAGGGGGCGAAGACGGAGCCGTCGCCGATGGTCTCCCAGTCCTCCAGGACGGGGAGGATGGGCACCCAGGGGGCATGGCTGCTGATGAGGGCCACCTCGGCGAAGAGGGGACGGGGATCGGGATCCGTGCGGATGGCCGACTCCAGGTACCACCAGGTGAACTGGTCCGGCATGGTGACCCAGTTCAGGGGGGGACCCCGGTAGTCGATGTCCCGGTGGGCATGGATGCGGTCGTACCCGAAGCGCTCCCCCTCGGGCCAGGCCATGGTGATGGCGGGCATGAGAGCCACGGTCCGGTATCCGGCCCGACGGAAGTCATCCACCATCGTCTCCCGCTCGCTGGTGAGGAGGAGCTCGTAGCGGAACTGGTTCTCCAGCCAGAGTCCACTCAGCACGGCTCCCCGCCCCAGCCAGGACTGGCCACCCTGGATCGGGGCCACCAGCGCCCCCGAGACGAGATGGACCCCCGCCGCCTCCATCCGGGCCTCCAGGTCATCCAGCCGGGACTGGATGACGGGGGCGTAGCGGGGGTCATCCAGGGCCGAGATCCCGTAGGACTCCAGGAAGGCCAGGATCACGTCCCGCCCCCCCAGCCCCTGCAGGAGTCCCGGGGTGTCACGGTAGGAGGCAGGGACCGCCGCCATCTCTCCCGCGAAGCGCTCCCGCTCCCCCAGCATCCGGGAGAGGTAGCGGATCTGCTCCCGGGTCAGGTCCACCACGGGCAGCGCCAGGCGGGACGCCACCTGGGGTGCCACCGAGGGGACCCGCTCTCCCACCAGCCCGAGGGTGAACACCGCGAGGAGGAGGACCCCCACCACCCGGGCACCCCGGAGTCGGGGCCGGAGGGCTCCGCGCAGCGACTGGGCCAGGGATTCCCGGAAGGAGGCCGGGTAGGGCGCCCCGGGAGTACCCCCCTCGGCGGCCGCGTGGGTGGGGATCCGGCGGAGGAGGAAGGCCAGGACGAGGGCGACGCACCCCAACGCCAGGACGCTCCCCAGCGCCAGGGCGGCGAACCGGCCCGGTCCCAGGTTCCCCACCAGGAGGTGGACCACCGGCGCGGCCAACCAGACGTCCAGGTAGAGGTTGAGGGGTCGGGCCAGGCTCATCCGTGCCGCGGCGTCGGCCAGGGCCAGGATCACGATCCCCACCAGCGCCAGGGCCAGAAGGGTGGCCAGGATCCGACTCCATCGGGCCCGTGGAAGGAGGGCCAGGAGACCCACCACCAGGACCGCCTCCAGGGCGATCCACGCCGGGCCGATCCCTCCCGCCACGACCCATCGGGGGAGAAGGAGGAGAAGGTTCAGAAGGAACAATCCTCCCAGGAGCGCCGGTATCCCCACCTTCGCCCCCCCATCCCCGGGCCTCACGCTCCCGGGCACGGGACCCCATGCGTCACCCTGATCCCCCACGGCGCGTGGGGGAGGGCCATCTGTCGTCGTCTCTGGTCCATGCGTCTCCGGAGTCCCGATCCTTCATGGCGTTCCGCCGGCTCCTCCCTCCCCTCCTCCTGGCCCTTCTCCTGGTCCTCCCAGGAGACGCCCGGCACGCATCCGCCCCGCCGGAGCCGGAGTCGGCGTCCGGGGAAGGCGTTGCGCCCACGGCGGTTTCAGACCCCGGGGCCCGCGCCGAGATCCCCCCGGCGCCCACGGAACCCGAGGGCCTGCTGGAGTGGGTGGCGGAGCGGGCCCGGGAGTCGGCCGGCCGACCCTGGGTTCCCCCGACCCATGATCTGCCACCGGGGCTGGCGGAGATGGACTACGACCAGCATCGCGCCATCCGGTTCCGCCCCGATTCGGCCCTCTGGCGGGGCGAGACCCCCTTCGAGGTCCAGTTCTTCCACCCCGGCTTCCTCTTCCCCACGCCGGTCCGGATCCACGAGATCACCCCCGACGGAGCCACTCTTCTCCCCTTCCAGCCGGAGCTCTTCGTCTACGACGGCCCCGCCGCTCCCCTGGCCCAGGAGGGCGGGTCCGGCCCGGGCTTCGCCGGGTTCCGGGTACACTACCCCCTCAACGTCCCGGACACCAAGGACGAGGTGGTGGTCTTCCTGGGGGCCTCCTACTTCCGCCTCCTGGGGGCGGGACACGCCCATGGCCTCTCCTCCCGGGGGGTGGCGGTGAACACCACGGGACCCACCCGGGAGGAGTTCCCCGACTTCCGGGAGTTCTGGCTGGTCCGCCCCGAGGAGGACGCCCGGCGCTTCACCTTCTTCGCCCTCCTGGACGGTCCCTCCCTGGCCGGCGCCTATCGCTTCGACCTGGAGCCGGGTTCCCCCACCATCCTGGAGGTGGAGGCCCGCCTCTTCGCCCGGGAGGACGTGGGCCGGCTGGGGGTGGCCCCCCTCACCAGCATGTTCCTGTACGGCCCGGAGGAGGCAGGGCGATTCGACGACTTCCGCCCCCGGGTCCACGACTCCGACGGCCTCCTCCTCCTGACCGGGGCCGGGGAGTGGACCTGGCGTCCCCTGGTCAACGGGCCCCACTTCCGCGCCACCCCCTTCCGGGATCCGGACCCCCGGGGCTTCGGCCTGACCCAGCGGGTCCGGGACTTCACCCAGTACCTGGATCTGGAGGCCCGCTACCACCATCGCCCCAGCCAGTGGGTGGAGGTGGGGGAGGGGGATTGGGGAGAGGGGGTGGTGGAGCTGGTGGAGATCCCCACCAACTCGGAGTTCCACGACAACATCGTGGCCTACTGGGTGGGGGATCGGCCCTTCCGGGCCGGGGAGGAGCGGAGCTACCGGTACCGCCTCCTCACCTTCGACGACCGTCTCCCGGAGCAGACCCTGGCCCAGGTGGAGCGGACCGGGCACGGATGGGTGGCCCTTCCCGGGGAGACGGACCCGCCCCCCCGGAGCCACCGACGGTTCGTGGTGGACTTCTCCCCGGGCACCGCGGTGGTCCCCGAGGATCCCCCGGTGGTGGCGGTGCTGGAGACCTCGACGGGCCAGGTCTCGGATCTCCGGGTCCAGCCCCTCCCCAGCGGCGATGGCGGCGATCCGTCCGGAGGGGGGTGGCGGGCCACCTTCCGCCTGGAGCCCGACGGGGACCGGGAGGCCGACCTCCGGCTGTGGCTGGTGCAGGCGGACACCGCCGTGAGCGAGACCTGGAACTACCTCTGGATCCCCCGCCATGACTGACACTCCCTCCCGGGGGGAACCCGCCTCCACGATCCGCCTGGGGGACCCTCCCCCCTCGGGGCTGCCCATCCGGGTCCCGGGGCGGCGGCTCCGCCTTCCCCTGTACGCGGCGCTCGTCACCAGCACCACCCTCTGGGGGGTCCTCCGGATGCTGGACCTCATGCGGGTGGGCGGGCTCACCGCCCTGGAGGGGGTGATCCTCGTCCTCTTCACCCTCACCTTCGGCTGGATCGCCCTGGCGTTCTGGTCCGCGGTCCTGGGATTCGTCCTCCGGGTCCTCCGGCGGGACCCCCTGACCCTGGAGCGGTGTCCGGCCCCCGTCGGCGGGGAGGGCGCCGGGCCGGGTCTGTCCACCCGGACCGCCCTTCTCATGCCCATCCACAACGAGGACCCGGAGCGGGTGATCCAGGGGCTCGAGGCGGTGCGGCGCTCCGTGGAAGCCACCGGAGAGGAGGACGCGTTCCACTTCTTCCTCCTGAGCGACACCCCCGACGGGGCGCTGGCCCGGCAGGAGGAGGCGGTCTGGCGCGGGTGGAGGGACGGGGTCCCCCGGCCGGACCGCCTCTTCTACCGGAGGCGGGCGCTCAACGAGGGTCGGAAGGCGGGGAACATCGCCGACTTCTGCCGGCGGTGGGGGACCCACTACGACTTCATGGTGGTGCTGGATGCCGACAGCATCATGGCGGGAGGGACACTGGTGGAGCTCGCCCGCTCCATGGAGGCGGATCCCGGCGCCGGTCTCGTCCAGACGGTGCCCCTCCCGGCCCGGCAGACCACCCTCTTCGGACGGCTCCTCCAGTTCGCCGGGTGCCTCCACTCCCCCCTCCTGGCCACGGGACAGAGCTTCTGGCAGGGGGATGCGGCCAACTACTGGGGGCACAACGCCATCCTCCGGGTGGAGGCCTTCACGGACCACTGCGGACTTCCGGTCCTCCCGGGGGAGCCTCCCCTGGGGGGAGAGATCCTGAGCCACGACTTCGTGGAGGCCGCCCTCCTCCGACGGGCCGGATGGAAGGGCTACCTCCGCCCCGATCTGGGAGGGAGCTGGGAGGAGGTCCCGGAGAACCTCCTGGACTATGCGGTCCGGGACCGGCGCTGGGCCCAGGGGAGCCTGCAGCACCTCCGGCTGGTGACGGCCCGGGGGTTCCACCCCGTGAGCCGGATCCACTTCCTCACGGGCGCCATGGGCTTCCTCTCCTCCCCCCTCTGGCTCGCCATGCTCCTGGCGGCCACCGCCTGGGTGCTGGTGGCCGAGGCGGGAGGGGGAGGAGGCGCGGCGTGGTCACCGGAGTGGCTGGCCGGCGGAACCCTCCCGGGCGCGGCCTCGCTCCTCCCCCTCCTGGCGGCCACGGGGATCCTCCTCTTCCTTCCCAAGGGGCTCGCCCTGGCGGTGGCCCTCACGGGGGATCGGTCCGCCTGGGGGGGCGGGGCACGCCTCACGGCGAGCGCCCTCCTCGAGGCCCTCTTCGCCGTGGTGGTGGCCCCCATCATGATGCTCATCCACACCCGCTTCGTACTGGAGATCCTGGCGGGGAGGAACGTGGGGTGGGACGCCCAGCCCCGGGACGCCCGGGTGGTCCCCCGGCGGGAAGCCTGGCGGCGGACCGGGTGGGTCATGGCGGCGGGGATGGCCTGGACCGTCGTCACCCTCGTCTTCTCGCCCCCCTTCGTCCTCTGGCTTTCCCCGATCCTGCTGGGGCTCCTGCTGGCGGCGCCCCTGGTCCGGTGGACCAGCGCTCCTGGGGCCGGGCGGGCGGCCCGGGAACGGGGGCTCCTCCTGGTTCCCACCGAGGCGCACCCTCCCCCGGAGCTGGACCCTGCCTCCTCCCCCGCCCTCCCCCGTCCCCAACCGCCGGGGCCGGTCTCCCGGGCGGCAGGGGGAACCCTCCCTCCGGAGCGTCCCCGGGCCATGCCACCCCAGTCCGTGAACGGCCGCCGGGCCCGGCGACCGGGGACCCTGGAAGCCGAGGCCGGCCGGCCCACCGTCCCCTCGTGATGGGAGACCCCACCGGAATGGACCCACAGCCGTTGTCCCAGCAGTTCTGGATCGCCGCTCCCGGCAGGGGCGAGATCCGGGAGCGTCCCCTCCCCGTCGAACTGGGCGGGGAGGTCCGGGTGCGCACCCTCTTTTCGGGGATCAGTCGGGGAACGGAAGCCCTGGTCTTCCTGGGACGGGTTCCCCCCTCCCAGGCCCGGGCCATGAGGGCGCCGTTCCAGGAGGGGGACTTCCCGGCCCCGCTGAAGTACGGATACTGCAGTGTGGGTCGGGTGGAGGCGGTGCCCGGGCATCTCCCCGCCCACCTCCCTTCCGACCTCCTCGGGCGCGCGGTCTTCTGCCTCCACCCCCATCAAGACGTCTACCAGGTGCCCCCCGAGGCCCTCGCCCTGATCCCCGAGGGGGTACCCCCCGGCCGCGCTGTCCTCGCCGCCAACCTGGAGACCGCGCTGAACGGGGTCTGGGACGGAGCGCCCGGGCCGGGAGACCGGGTCGTGGTGGTGGGAGGCGGGGTGGTGGGGCTGCTGGTGGCCTGGCTCTGCCGCCCCATCCCGGGGGCCCGGGTCACGGTGGTGGATGTGGACCCGCGCCGGGAGCGGGCCGCCGCGGCCCTGGGGGTGGACTTCGCGCTGGGTGGGGGCTCGGAGGGAGGCCCTCCCCGGGGGGCGGCGGACCTGGTCTTCCACGCCAGCGGGAGCCCGGACGGCCTGGCCACCGCCCTGGCCCTGGCAGGGGACGAGGGAACGGTGGTGGAGCTCAGTTGGTACGGGGACACCCCGGTGACCGTACCCCTGGGAGAGGCCTTCCATTCCCGGCGCCTCCTCCTGCGCAGCAGCCAGGTGGGGCGGCTGCCGCCCCATCGGCGCCCCCGGTGGGACCTGGTCCGGCGGATGGGGGTGGTGATGGAGCTCCTCCGCGCGGACGAGCTGGACGCCCTCATCTCCGGGGAGAGCGCCTTCCGGGATCTCCCGGAGGTGATGGCCCGGTTGGCTTCCTCCCCCGAGGGGGCCCTCTGCCACCGGATCCGGTACCCGGGCGCGGACTCCCACGCCTGAAGGTCGCCGCCCCCTCGTGACGTACTTCCCCGAACCCCCGCATCCCACGCCATGTTCAGCCTGAATGTCCGCGATCACTTCATGATCGCCCACAGCTTCCGGGGCGAGATCTTCGGTCCCGCCCAGCGCCTCCACGGAGCCACCTACGTGGTGGATGCCACCTTCCGGCGCCCGGAGCTGGACGCCGACGGTCTGGTGGTGGACATCGGCCTGGCCGCGCGGGTGCTGGGGGAGATCCTGGAGCCGCTGAACTACCGGAACCTGGACGAGATCCCGGACTTCCAGGGCGAGAACACCACCACGGAGTTCCTCGCCCGGGAGATCTTCCGGCGGCTGGCCCGGGCGGTGGAGGAGGGGCGGCTGGGGGAGGGGGCCCGTGGCCTGGCCTCCCTTCGGGTCACCCTCAGCGAGTCCCACGTGGCGTGGGCCAGCTACGAGGGTTCCCTTTGACGGGTCCGGAGGAGGAGGGCCGACCCACCCCACCCCCGTCGCATCTCCACCTCGTGGTCCCCGGTGCGCTGGATCAGCGGACCGGGGGATACCTCTACGACGCCCGCATGGCGGAAGAGCTCCGGCGCCTGGGATGGCGGGTCACCGTCCACTCCCTGGAGGGACGCTTCCCCCACCCCGACGCCCGGGCCCGGCGGAGCCTGGAGGGAGCCCTCTCCCGGATCTCTCCGGACGGCCTGGTGCTCCTGGACGGGTTGGGCATGGGGGGCCTGCCCGAGGTCCTGGAGGAGCACGGGGGGCGGCTCCGCCTCGTGGCCCTGGTGCACCACCCCCTGGCCGACGAGACAGGGCTGGACCCGGGGGCCCGGGAGCGACTGGCGGAGCTGGAACGCCGGGCCCTGGCCGCCTGTCGAGGGGTGGTGGTGACCAGCCCCTTCACCGCGGAACGGGTGGCCGGAGCCCTGGGCGTGCCGAAGGAGCGGATCCGCGTGGCTCCACCCGGCACCCGCCCCGCGCCGCCGGCCGCGGGTCCGGGTCCCCTGGCGCCGCCCCGTCTTCTCTGTGTGGGCGCCGTGATCCCCCGGAAGGGGCAGGACGTCCTGGTGGAGGCCCTGGCCGGTCTCCGGGATGCCCCGTGGACCTGCACCGTCGCCGGCAGCCTGGCCCGGGCACCGGACTTCGCACGGGCCGTCCGACGACGGGTGGAGGCAGTGGGGCTGGAGGGTCGGATCCGCTTCCCGGGCGAGCTGGAGGAGGGGGCCCTGGACCGCCTCTACCACACCGCCTCCCTCCTGGTCCTTCCCTCCCACTATGAAGGGTACGGAATGGTGCTGTCCGAGGCGCTGGCCCGGGGTCTTCCCGTGGTGAGCACCACCGGAGGCGCCATCCCCGGGACCGTCCCCTCCGATGCCGGGATCCTGGTCCCCCCAGGGGACGCGGCGGCACTGGCCGACGCCCTCCGGCGCCTCCTGGACGGTGGGGAACGGGCCCGTTTCGCGGCGGCCGCGTTGGAGCATTCCCGCGGGCTGTCCGACTGGGACGCCGCGGCCGGGGTACTCGCCGGTGCCCTCCTGGATCTGGGCCCGGAGGAGTCCGGGGAGCGACCCGCTCCGCAGGGGACGCCGGGGGACCGCCCTCCGGCGGAGACCTTCGCCGCCGAGTGGTTGGAGCTCCGGGAGCCCGTGGATCACCGGTCCCGTCCATCGGCGCTCCTCCGACCCCTCCGGGGCGCCTGGCACGCCCGGGGGTGGCACCGGATCCTGGACCTGGGGAGCGGAACGGGATCCAACTTCCGCTATCTCTCGCCCCGGATCCCCGGGCGGCAGGCGTGGACCCTGGTGGACCACGACCGGGCCCTCCTGGAGCGTTTCCGCAAGCCCGACCTGGGCCCCGAGGTGGATCGGGTGGAGGGAGACCTGGAGTCGGAGGGCCTCTCCCGGGTGGGGGACGCGGACCTGGTCACGGCCTCGGCGCTCCTGGACCTGGTCTCCGACGCCTGGCTCACCGAATTGGTGGAGGCCTGCGGTCGGGCGGGAGCGGGGGCGCTGCTGGCCCTGAGCTACGACGGGACCGTCACCTGGTCCCGGGATCCGGGCGAGGGGGAGGAGGACGGGGCGGAGGACCGATGGGTGCTCGAGACCCTGAACGCCCACCAGGAGGGGGAGAAGGGGATGGGGCGGGCTCTGGGACCCACGGCCCCCCACAGGGCCCGGGCCCTCTTCCAGGCGGCAGGCTTCCACACCTGGCTCCTCCCCAGCCCCTGGCACCTCACGCCCCGGGACGGCCCCCTGGCCCTCGCCTTGTTGGAGGGCTGGGTGGAGGCCCTCCTGGCGCAGGCACCCGACGAGGAGGAGCGCATCCGGAGGTGGCAGGCGCGGCGAAAGGCCGGACTGGAGGGGGGTGCCCTCACCCTGACGGTGGGCCACCAGGATCTCCTGGCCGTCCCGGC
>JBJHCB010000062.1:0-10377 GCA_050485805.1 Gemmatimonadota bacterium
CCGAGGGGGAGATCCGGTACATGCTCCGCCACTCCGAGGCGGTGGCCGCGGTGACGGTGGAGCGGTTCCACGGGGTGGACTATCTGGAGCTCTTCGAGGACCTCCTCCCCACCCTCCCCGAACTCCAGTACCTGGTGACGGTGGGCGAAGAGGACCTCTGGTACGACGACCGGATCTTCCAGTTCGAGGACCTGGTGTCCGCCGGCTCCGACCGGGAGCCTCCGGCCCCCGAGCTGGACCCCGAGGAGACCCTGGCCGCCATCGTCTACACCTCGGGGACCACGGGAAAGCCCAAGGGGGTGGAGCTCACCCACCGGAACCTCCTCTACGCCGCCGGGGAGGCGGCAGAGGTCCTGGGGCTCGATCCCCGGGACCGGGTCTTCGGCGTCACTGCCCTCTTCCACGTCTACGCCCTGGCCCAGGGAATCCTGGGCTGTGCCGTGGCGGGTGCGGGGTTGATCCTCCAGGAGGAGTTCGATCCCGAGGAGGCGCTGGATCTGATCCAGGACCTCGGCGCCACCCTCCACTACGGGGTGCCCACCGTCTTCAGCGCCGAGCTCCGGGCCCAGCGCCGGTCCCCCAGGGACCTCTCCTCCCTCCGGCGCGGAGTGGTGGCCGGCGCCCCCATGGGCGAGGAGCTCTTCTCCCAGGTGGAGGCCGAGCTCTGCCCGGGGCTCGTGAACGCCTACTCCCTCACCGAGACCGCCTCCATCCTGGCCATGGCCCACCCCCTGGACCCCGAGGAGAAGCGGCGGTTCACCGCCGGACGCCCCCTCCAGGGAACGGAGGTCCGGGTGCTGGAGAAGGACAGGACCCTGCTTCCAGAGGAGAGCCTGGGGGAGATCGCGGTGCGGGGCCCGGGGGTGATGCGGGGGTACTACCGCCAGCCCAACGAGACCCGGAGCTCCGTCACCGACGATGGCTTCTTCCTGACGGGGGATCTCGGGATCGTGGACGAGGAGGGGTTCGTCCATTTGGTGGGCCGGAGGAGAGAGGTTATCATTCGGAGCGGCAACAATGTCTACCCCCGTGAAGTGGAGGATCGGCTTCACGCCCATCCGGCAGTCCGGGACGTGGCTGTGGTGGGGATACGGGACGAGCTTCTCGGGGAAGCCATCTGCGCCGCCGTGGTGCCCGTCGAAGGGGCCATCGTGACCACCCGGGAGCTCCGGGACTGGTGTCGCGAGACCCTGGCGGAGTACAAGGTGCCGGACCTGGTCCGGTTCCTGGAAGGACTTCCCATGACGGGAACCGGGAAGGTCCGACGGGTGGAGTTGGCCCGCCTCATGGAGGCGGATCGGCCGCTCCCGTCGGAGTGAAGCGCCGGGAGACTTCCCCGACCGTCTCCCCGGGGGCCGATCCGCACATTCCGGATCCGCCCCGGGGAGCATGGTGGGGAGGTTTCGCGGCCTGATTACGTATGCAGCTGCGAACCCACGACGAGAATCCATGAATCCAGCGTTTGCCCGGGCCCCCCATTCCGAGGGGATGCCCCACAATCCCGCCTCCATCGCCGTCAGCGCCCCCAACGCCGCCCTCCTCATCGACTTCGACAATGTCACGATGGGGATGCGGAGCGACCTCTCCAAGGAGCTCAAGAACCTCCTCCGATCGGACATCATCCGGGGGAAGGTCACCGTGCAGCGGGCGTACGCCGATTGGCGCCGGTATCCGCAGTACATCGTTCCCCTCTCCGAGGCCTCCATCGACCTCATCTTCGCCCCCGCATACGGGAGCTCGAAGAAGAACGCCACCGACATCCGGATGGCCATCGACGGGATGGAGCTGGTCTTCACCCGCCCCGAGATCGGGACCTACATCCTCCTGACGGGGGATTCGGACTTCTCCTCCCTGGTCCTGAAGCTCAAGGAGTACGGGAAGTACGTCATCGGGGTGGGGATCCAGGAGTCCTCTTCGGACATCCTGGTCCAGAACTGCGACGAGTACTACTCGTACACCTCCCTCACCGGGCTCCGGAAGACCGGGGATGACGGTCGCACGGCCTTGGACCCCTGGGTCCTGGTGGAGAAGGCCGTGGAGCAGATGATGAAGCGGAAGGACGTGATGCGTTCCGACCGCCTGAAGCAGGTCATGCTGGAGATCGACGGCGGCTTCGACGAGAAGAGCTTCGGCTTCAGCAAGTTCTCCCGCTTCCTCACCGAGGCGGCGCAGAAGGGTCTCCTGCAGCTCCGGAAGCTGGAGAACGGACAGTACGAGATCCACACCGGCTCCGACGGGCGGGACGGCGCCAGGGAGCCCCGCAGCCGCGACCGGAACGACCGGGGGAAGGAGTCCCGGAGCCGCTCCGACGAGCGCCGGGGAGGCCGCGGCCGGGGGGAGGCCGGGGACGCCGAGTCCGCCAGGGCTCCGGAGTCCGGGACCCGGGAGCCCGAGGGTACGCCGGTCGAGTCCGGAGCGGCGGCGGACGGGGCGCACACCCCTCCTGCGGAGGCGCCGGGAGCGCCGGGTCGGGCGGAGTTCCAGCCGGCCTACGATCTCATGATCCGGGCGCTCAAGGACCTCCTGGAGGACCAGGACGGGGATGCCGTCCGGGACTCCGACGTGAAGCGCCGCATGCTGGCCATCGACGAGTCCTTCGACGAGGCCTCCCTCGGGTTCTCCAAGTTCTCCCTCTTCCTTCGCCAGGCCCATGACCACGAGGTCATCGACCTGAGGAAGACCGAGGGAGGAAACTACGAGATGGCCCTCCCCCCGACGTCCCGCGACCGGGGTCGCTCCCGGGTGCAGGCGCCGAAGGGAGGCGAAGCAAAGGGGGTGGAGGAGGCCAAGGCGGGGGAGTCCGCTCCCCGGGAGCGGGCCACCGCTCCTTCCGGGAAGGCCCCCACGGGCCGGGACGACGGTGAACCGGAGGTGGATACCGGGCGCCGCCTCCGTCCGCGCCTGTCGGCCCGTCGCCGCGGCGGAAAGGACGAGCCACCTCCCCTCCTGGAGGGTCAGGCGGTGGGAGTTCCCTCCCCCGCCCCCTCCCGGGGAGGCCAGGCGGAGGCCCAGCCCCGATCCGGCAAGGGGGAGAAGGCTCCGGCGGGTCCCTCCTCCCCGCCCGTCTCTTCCGGCACCACCGGGGTGGACGTCGAGGCCCTCCACCTCCCCACGGAGGCGGATGCGGTGGTCCAGTATCTGACCAACTCCTACAAGGGAGTGGGGAAGAAGACGGCCGAGTCACTGGTGGAGGCCCTGGGCGACCAGCTCTTCCCGACCCTCCAGGAGAACCCCGAGCGGGTCCGGGAGCTCCTTCCCCCTGCCCGGGCCGAGAAGGTCCTGGAGGGGTGGGCCGCCGACTACGCCCGTCGTGGGAAGGAGGCAGGTGGCCCTTCGGCGGGCCCGGGCACAGGGTCGGAAGCGGCCGCGGCCCCGGAGACCGGAAGCGGTTCCGGTGGGGGACGCCGGCGGGGAGGTCGGCGGACCCGCGGCGGGAGCCGGGGCTCGCGCTGAGCCCTCCATCCCGTCGCCATGCCCCCCTCGCACGGCACGTCCCAGAACGCCACGCCGGTGACGGCGTGGCGTTCTGCCGTGGGGGCGAAGGGGACCGTCCTGCCCCGGGAATGGTTCGGGCGCCCGGTGGAGGTCGTGGCCCGGCACCTCCTGGGGCGGATCCTGGTCTCGGAGGTGGAAGGGCGGCAGGTGGCGGGACGGATCCTGGAGACCGAGGCCTACGGTGGACCCGAGGACCCGGCCTCCCACGCGGCCACGCGGCAGGGACGGACCCGTCGGAATTCCCCCATGTTCGGCCCTCCGGGCACGGCATACCTCTACCGGAGCTACGGCATGCACTGGTGCTTCAACGTGGTGACGGGGGATGATGGGGATCCCCAGGCGGTCCTGGTCCGGGCCCTGGAACCCCTGCTGGGGCTGCCGGTCATGGAGGAGCGACGGGGACCGGGTCGGGAACTGACCCGGGGCCCCGGGCGCCTGGCCGCGGCCCTGGGCCTCCACGGAGGACTCAATGGCCACTCCCTGGACCTTCCGCCGGTCCGGGTCCTGGCCGGGCGTCCCGTCCCCGACACCGGGGTGGAGCGTTCCGGGCGGATCGGGATCCGACGCGCCCGGGAGTGGCCCCTCCGGTTCTTCCTCCGGGGCCACCCCGGGGTGTCCTCGGGGCCCCACCTCCCCGCCTCCGCCATGGGAGCGCGACCCTCGTGACGGATCCCACGTGGGTGTCCGTCCTTCCTCCGGTCCTGGCCATCGTCCTGGCCATCTGGACCCGTCAGGTCTACCTGTCCCTGGCCGCCGGGGTGTGGCTGGGGTGGATGATCCTGGAGGGGTGGAGCCCCTTCGCCGGACTGGGCCGGGCCATCGCAGAGACCGTGGCGGTCCTGGCCAGCGCCGGGAATGCCAACGTCATCCTCTTCACCCTGGTCATCGGGGCCCTCATCGCCACCGTGGAGAGCTCGGGGGGGGTGAAGGGGTTCGTCCACTACCTGGAGACCCGGGAGTGGGTGAACAGCCCCCGGCGGGCCCAGTTCCTGGCCTGGGTCATCGGGGTCGTCATCTTCATCGAGTCCAACATCACGGTCCTGGTGGCGGGCTCCGTCTCCCGCCCCCTCTTCGACCGCTACCGGGTGTCCCGGGAGAAGCTGGCCTACCTCATCGACTCCACCTCCGCCGCCATCTGCATCCTCATCCCCCTGAACGCCTGGGGCGCCTACAACCTGGGGATCCTGGACTCCCTGGGGGTGGAGAACGCCCTGGGCGTGTTCGTGGGCGCCATCCCCCTGAACTTCTACGCCATTGCGGCCATCCTGGTGGCTCTGGCCACGGTGATCTGGCGGGTGGACGTGGGGCCCATGCGGAAGGCGGAGGAGCGGACCCGGGAGACGGGGGCCCTCCTCTGGCCCGGGGCGCAACCCATGATCGACGAGGGGATCCTCTCCCCTGAGCCCAACGACCGGATCCCCCCCCGTGCGGTGAACATGGTGGTCCCCATCCTGGTGATGGTCCTCATGATGCCGGTGGGGCTCTGGATCACCGGGGAGGGGGACTTCCGGGCGGGTTCGGGGTCCACCTCCGTCCTCTGGGCCGTCCTGGCGGCCCTGGCCTCGTCCTGGGTACTCCTCCTGGCCCAGCGGGGCGCCACGGTGGACGAGCTGACCCGCACCGGCCTGAAGGGGGCCGGAGGGCTCGTGCCCCTGGCCCTGATCCTCCTCCTGGCCCTGGCGCTGGGGAATGTGGCCAACGCACTGGGGACGGGCCCCTGGGTGGCCCAGGTGACGGCCGGGGTCCTCCCTCCGGTGATCTTCCTCCCCCTGGTCTTCCTGGTCTCCGCCGGAATCGCCTTCTCCACCGGGACGAGCTGGGGGACCTTCGCCATCATGCTCCCCATCGCCGTCCCGGCGGCCATCGCCCTGGGGCTCCCCCCCTCCCCCTTCCTGGCGGCGGCCCTGTCCGGAGGGATCTTCGGGGACCACTCCTCCCCCATCTCCGACACCACCATCATCTCCTCCATGGCCGCCGCCACGGACCACATCGATCACGTCCGGACCCAGCTCCCCTATGCCGGGCTCGCGGGGCTCCTGGCAATGGTGGCCTTTGCCCTGGTGGGAGCCGGGATGTGAGGGGATCGCAGATGGGGGTCCCGGGTACCCCGTCCCGGCTCGTTTCCCGGCGCCACCGCCGGGTCGGCGCGAGGTCGCACCGGTCGTTCCAAGTCAAGTGAACCTGAACAGTGGAGTTCGTCCGTGAACATCCTGGTCTGCGTGAAGCGGGTCCCCGACACCGAGACCCGTGTCCGGGTCGGTGCCGATGGGACCTCCATCGACCCCTCGGGCGTCAAGTTCGTCCTGAGCCCCTATGACGAGTTCGCCGTGGAGGCGGCGCTCCGCCTGAAGGAGGCGCAGGGGGCGGGGGAGGTGGTGGCCGTCTCCCTGGGGGACGACGCCTCCCAGGAGACCCTCCGGAGCGCCCTGGCCATGGGGGCGGACCGGGCGGTCCTCCTCCAGGGCGAGGTGACCCCCGACGGCCTGGCCACCGCCCGGGCCCTGGCGGCCGAGGTGGAGGCGCAGGATGCCCCCCTGGTCCTCCTGGGCGTGAAGGCGGTGGATGACGACCAGCAGCAGGTGGGCCCCATGCTGGCCACCCTCCTGGGTCGTCCCTGCGCCACCGCCGTCTCCGCCTTCGAGGTGAAGGATGGCTCCGTGGTCTGCAAGCGGGGCGTGGATGGCGGCACCGAGACGGTGGAGCTTCCCCTTCCGGCGGTCCTCACCATCACCAAGGGGGAGTACGAGCCGCGCTACGCCTCCCTGAAGGGGATCATGGCGGCGAAGCGGAAGCCCCTGGAGGCGAAGGCGGCCGCCGCGGCTCCCTCCCGCCTCAGGGTGGCCGCCATGGAGCTGCCTGCGGAGCGTTCCGCCGGGACCATCGTGGGGGAGGGCCCCGATGCCGTCCCCGAGCTCATCCGACGCCTCCGGGAAGAGGCCAACGTCCTCTGAACCCGGCTCGCTGAGCTGCAGGACGTCCAAACCGAATCAGGAGAATCCGAGATATGTCGAAGGTGCTGGCGGTAGTGGAGCAGCGGGACGGGTCCCTCCGGGGGACCGCCCGGGAGGTCATGACGGCGGCGGCGACCCTGGCCGGGGAGCTGGGAGGCGAAGCCCACGCCCTGGTCCTGGGAGGCCCCGGTGTGTCGGCAGCGGCCGGGGAGCTGGGGAGCTACGGTGCGGCGGTGATCCGCGTGGCGGAGGACGGGGCACTCACCTCCTACCACCCCGATGGGTATCCGCAGGTGGTGAGCCGGGTCATCCGGGAGGGGGCCTACGATGTGGTCCTCTTCGCCGCCTCCTCCCAGGGGAAGGATCTGGCCCCCCGGGTTGCGGCCATCCTGGACGTACCCCTGGCGTCGGACGCCACCGGGCTGGCGGTGCAGGGAGGCACGGTGGAGATCCTCCGCCCCGTCTATGCCGGGAAGGCCTTCACCCGGGTGACCATCGAGGCCTCTCCGGTCCTGGCCTCCCTGCGGCCCAACGTGTTCCAGCCCCGGGAGGCCCCGGCCGCCGGGGCCGTGGAGGCGGTTCCCTTCGCCGAGGATCCCTCGTCCTGGCCCACCCGGGTCGTGGATTTCCAGGCCACGGGGGGCGACGTCCCCGATGTGTCCGAAGCGTCGGTGGTGGTGGCCGGGGGCCGGGGGATGAAGGGGCCGGAGCACTGGGCCCTCCTGGAGGAGCTCCGGGAAGCGCTGGGATCCGAAGCGGGACTGGGGGCCTCCCGGGCCGTGGTGGACGCGGGGTGGCGTCCCCATGGCGAGCAGGTGGGGCAGACGGGGAAGACGGTGGCCCCGAAGCTCTACTTCGCCGTGGGGATCTCCGGCGCCATCCAGCATCTGGCGGGGATGCGCACCGCCGGGGTCATCGTGGCGGTGAACCGGGACGCCGACGCCCCCATCTTCAAGGTGGCGGACTACGGGGTGGTGGGAGACGCCTTCGACGTGCTTCCCCGCCTGAGCCAGGCCATCCGGGAGCTTCGCTCCGGATCCTGAACCCGGCGGGAGCTCAGCGTCGCACGGGGCTCGGCCGGCGCCCCAGGAACGGGACGGGGTCCACCGGGCGCCCTCCCTTCCACACCTCGAAGTGGAGGTGGGGCGCGGTGACCCGTCCGGTGGCTCCGCTCAGGCCGATCTGCTCATCCCTGGACACCCGATCCCCGGCTCGCACCTGGATCCGGGAGAGATGCGCGTAGACGGTGAGGGCCCCCCGGGAGTGCTCGAGCCAGATCACCTGTCCGTAGCCGGACATCTCCCCGGCAAACCGCACCCGGCCCGGAAGGACCGCCACCACCGGGGTCCCCGTGGGAACCCGGAGGTCCACCCCGTGATGGACCGAAGGAAGGAGTCCGCCCCCGGAGCGAAGACCGAAGGGGGAGGTCATCTCCGCCTGCACCGGCCATCGGGGGAGGGCGCAGCCGGCCAGGAGGAGCGGGACGAGCCCCGCCAGGAGCAGGCCGGCGGCGAGCGGACGGGGGGAGGGCCGGGGGGCCATGGGCCCGGGCTCAGAAGCGGTAGGAGAGCCCCAGGGCGAAGGCCGGAACCCCGGTCCACTCCTGCTGGGGGACGGGTCCAAACTCGTCGTCCCTGCGGAGGAAGGCCTCCGGGGTCCCCAGCTTCCAGATGTGGAGGAGGACGTCCGCCCGAACCGTGACCCGCTCCGCCGGGAGCCAGCGGGTCCCCGTGCCCAGCACTCCCAGGAAGGAGGGTCCGAACCGGAAGCTCACCTCTCCCGGGAGTTCCTCCTCCACCTCTCCTCGGCCGTAGAGGTCTCCGGCCACTCCGCCCCCGGCCACGACGAAGGGAGCGAGGCGGTGCCAGGTGCGGGCTCCCGTGAGGGTAAAGCGGACCCGGGCATCCACGGCCCCCACCAGGGCATCCGTGGTCCCGAGCTCCTGGAACTCCCCGCCGTCCCCCGGGACCCGGACCCGCCGATCCGTGGGGAGGAGGAAGGAGGAGGCCTCCAGGGCGAAGGGACCCCCCAGTTCGATGCTGTACCGGGCGCCCACGAGCGTCCCGCCCCCCGGCCCCAGCTCCAGCTCACCCCGGTTGCCGGGAACGGTGGCCAGGAAGGGTCCCGCTTCATGACGGTCGTCCACGAAGCGGTACGGCGAGGGGATGGTCTGCGCCGACAGTTGGCCCTGGCCAGGGAGGGGTGCGCCCGGGAGGAGGGGAAGGGCGGCCAGGGAGGCTCCCGCCAGGAGGAGGGGAAGGGCCCCGGAAGCGGGGGGCCGACGGGTGGTGAATCGGGGCATCCGGGGGACTCCACGGGTGGACGGCACGAAGCATGGGAAAGCCCCGGAAGCTACCGGCCACCGGGGCAAGGGATCAAGGCGGAGGGGCGGATGGTATCGAGGGGGACACCGTTTGACGCTCCGGAGGCGCCGGTCCACATTTCCGGTGAGCCCTTCCGGGCGCGGCCCTCGGCCCGCCGCCCCTCCGCACCCCTGGTGTAACCCGTGCGCCCTACGTCGGTTTCCTTTCCGCGTCCCCACCTGCTCCTACGGCGCCTTCGCCGGCGCGTGGGACAGGCCCCCCCCGGTGTCCCGGGCCTCCCGGTGTTCCTTGCGGGGTTCGTGCTCGTGGTCCTCACCCTTCCCCTGCCGGCGGAGGCCCAGTGGGCCACCCTCCGGGTGACGGAGAACGTCCGGGCCGAGCCCAACGGGACCGTCATCGCCCAGCTCTACGAGGGAACCCGGGTCCGGGTGGAGGCCGAGGACGGCAACTGGTCCCAGGTGACGGTGGAGGGCGCGGTCTGGATTCCATCCCTCCAGGCCCGGGGGTTCGGAGCCTTCGATCTGGTGGTGACGGAACCCGACGGGGAGAATATCCGGGATGAGCCCCAGGGGCGCATCGCGGGACGACTGGGGGAGGGGACGCTCCTGGAGGAGGTCTCCCGGCAGCCGGGGTGGGCCCAGGTGCGCCGCACGGCCTGGATCTGGACCCCATCCCTGGATCTCCAGGCCGCCGCCCCTCCCCGGGCGGCCCCTCCGGGCGCCGGGGGTGAGGAGCGCACCGCCACCCCCGAGGAGCCCGTCCGAGGGGACGCCCCGTCGGAGGCGGCGCCACGGACCGCCCCGTCCCCGGCGACCGAAGCCCCTGCCAGGGCCACGGCCGGGGCGGAGGAATGGGTGCGCGTCCCCTCCTCCGCCCCGGGAATCCTGGCGGCGCCCGAGGGCGACACCCTGGCCCGAACCGCCTCGGGAACCGATGTCCGGGTCCTGGGCCGGGACGGCAACTGGGCCCGGGTCCGGGTGGAGGGGTGGATGTGGCTCCCAGGGAGCGCTGAGGAAGTCGGAGAGGAGGCGGGAACCGACGCGCTCCTTCGCGGCGTCGATCCCGCGGAGCTGTCCCGGGAGCCCGAGCGGTTCCGGGGGCGGCTGGTGGAGGTGGACCTCCAGTTCATCTCCGTGGAACGGGCCGAGCGCATCCGCACGGACTTCCAGGAGGGGGAGCCCTTCCTTCTCACCCGGGGGGTGGAGGCCGGACGCGGGTTCGTCTACGTGGCCCTCTCCGCGGACCGGGTGGAGGAGGTGGGCCGGCTGACCCCCCTGGCCACCATCCGGGTCGTGGGGCGGGTCCGGACCGGGGCCGCCGCCCTCACCGGGAGCCCGATCCTGGACCTCATGGAGCTCCAGGTGCTGCGCTGAGCTCCGGGAGGGCCGGCCGCCGGCCAGCGTCCGGGTAGGCCCTGCCCCGGGATCTCCGGGGTGAATCCTCGGAGTCCCGAATCCGTAGGTAGGGGGGAGCCGGTGACCTCGGCCCTCGTCCTCCCGTCGCACGGACGGTAGCCCCTCCTCCCCCACCCCTGGATCCCATGTACTGCTGGTCCTGCGGCACCCAACTGGAGACACCCGGTCGCCCCTGTCCGCGGTGTGGAACCC
>JBJHCB010000063.1:0-10339 GCA_050485805.1 Gemmatimonadota bacterium
CCCTGGGGCCTCCCGATGCCAGCCCTCCTGCTCCTCCTCCTGCCGGCCCTCGCCCTACTCGTGGCGCCCTGGGCGGCGACGCCCCTGGGGGGCCAGTCCGCCGACGCCCTCTCGCCGGCCGTGGCGGAGTACGTGGCCGTGGGCTCGCCCGTGGTGGCCCTGACGAATGTGCAGGTCGTGGACGGCACGGGGGCTCCTGCCCGGGACGGCCAGACGGTGGTGATCCGGGACGGCCTCATCCAGGCGGTGGGTCCCGTCGGGGAGGTGGCCGTCCCCGACGACGCGGAGGTCCTGGACCTGCCCGACCACACGGTGATCCCCGGGCTGGTGGGGATGCACAACCACACCTTCTATACCACCAATGCCCGGACCGTGCAGCTCTCCTTCAGCGCGCCCCGCCTCTACCTGGGCACCGGTGTCACCACCATCCGCACCACCGGCGCGTCCTCCCCCTACGAGGAGCTCAACCTCAAGCGGGCCATCGACGGCGGCCGGGAGCCGGGACCCCGCATGCACGTCACCGGCCCCTACCTCACCGGTCCCGAGGACTTCCTCGACATGGCGCACCTGTCCACGGCGGAGGAGGCCCGCCGTGTGGTGTCGTACTGGGCCGAGGAGGGGGCGACCTGGTTCAAGGCCTACGCCACCATCAGCCGTGCCGCCCTGGCCGCCGCCATCCAGGAGGCGCACCGGCGGGGGCTGCGGTTCACCGGTCACCTCTGCTCCGTCTCGTTCAGCGAGGCGGTGGCCCTGGGGATCGACAACCTGGAGCACGGATTGTTCACCAACAGCGACTATGCCCGGAACCGGCCCCCTGACACCTGTCCTGTGGAGCTGTACGGCAGCCTCTTGGAGGTGGAGATGGACGGCCCGGAGGTGACCTCCACCCTCCGCCTCATGGTGGAGAACGGTGTCGCCCTCACCTCCACCCTTTCCGTCTACGAGGTCATGGTCCCCGGCCGTCCGCCCCTGGAGGATCGGTTGCTGGAGGCGCTGGCTCCGGAGGCGCGGCGGGAGTACCTCGAGGCCCGGGAGGCCATCTCCTCGGCCGCCGCCGGGTCCGTCATGCCGGAGATCTTCCGCCGAGCCCAGGCCTTCGAGCTGGCCTTCGTACGCGCCGGGGGGCTCCTGGCCGCCGGGTCCGATCCCTCGGGCATCGGCGGGGCCCTCCCAGGATTCGCCGATCAGCGGAATTACGAGCTGCTCCTGGAGACGGGGTTCCCCCCGGAAGAGGCCATGGGGATCATGACCCTCAACGGCGCCCGGATCCTGGGGGAGGACCACCGTCTCGGGTCGGTGGAGGCTGGGAAGCTGGCGGATCTGGTGGTCATCGCCGGGGATCCGGTGGCGCGGCCGGCCGAGATCCGGAACCTCACCCTCGTCTTCAAGGACGGGGTGGGCTACGATCCGGCCCGGTTGGTTGGGTCGGTGCGGGGGCTGGTGGGGATCCGGTGAGCCCCGTGCGGCGCCCCGCCCGCGGCGCCGTTCCCTCCGGGCGCTTCGCCAAGGATGTAGCTGGGTTTTCAAAGGACTCCGTGGCCGGAACCAGGGTTGAGGGCCCCAGGGATGTCATCGGGGTGGGGTCGGGGCCGGAATCGAGCTGGAGGGCACCGACACCGGGAAGGCCGCCGCCGGATTCCTGGCGGCGGAGGAGGAGGAGCCGGAGAGGCGGCACCTGTTCTCGCACACCCTGAGCGCCGCCCTTCGGGAGGGGCCCCACCATGACGGATGACCGCCGGAGCCGCTGGGACGAGCGCTACCTGGAGGGAGACTGGGTGGACGAGGCGGAGCCGGCCGTCCTCCTCCGGGAGTGCCTTTCCCTGGTGGAAGAGGCGGAGGCCGCGGCCAGGGCCCGGGGCACCCGCCCCCTGGCCCTCGACGTGGCCTGCGGCGCCGGGAGGAACGCCCTCTTCCTGGCCCGCCGGGGGTGGGGGGTCATGGGAGTGGACTTCTCGGTGGAGGGGCTCCGGATCCTGGGAGGGCGGGCCCGCTCCGCGGGCCTTCCCGTCCTTCCCGTTCTGGCCGACGCGGGGGTTTTCCACGTGCGCCCCGGGAGCTTCGACCTGGTGGTGAACACCTTCTTCCTTCTCCGAACCGCCTTCCCCCTCCTGCACCAGGCGCTCCGGCCCGGGGGACTCCTCCTCTTCGAGACCTTCAGCGTGCTGGAGTTGGACGAGCTGGGGGGGGACATCCGCAGGCCCTTCGTCCTGGAGCGGGGCGAGCTCCTCCGTGCCTTCCCCGATCTCCGGGTCCTCCTCCACGAGGAAGGGATCTTCGAGCGGGAGGAGGGGGACCGGGGACTGGCCCGGCTGGTGGGCCGGCGGCCGGGGTGAGGAAGGGGACCCGGACCCTCCGGTTCAGGGCCCCGACGTGTAAGGACTCCCTGAGGCAAGCAATACCTTCCATCGGCGAGGGAGAACCGGAAGGGGTGGCCACTCCGGACCGACCGGTGGGAAGCCCTGCGGGCCGCGGAGATCCGGGAAGGGACTGCAACGCACCTGAGGTCGGTACGAGGCTTGCCCCTGTAGAGGGGATCCGAGGGATGGGATCCCCCCCGGACCGCATCCCTGAACCGAACCATCCCGACCTGGAGGTTTCCCGATGGAGAACCTGAAAGACGTGTACCTCGACCAGCTGAAGGACCTGTGCAACGCGAACAAGCAGGCAGCGCCCACAGTCCGGGAGCTCGCCCAGGAGGCGGCTCATGGAGCGCTGCGCCAGGCCCTCGAACGGGGCGTTCGGGGCATCGACGATGGGTGCGAGCGCCTCCAGGCCTTGATCCGCGAGCATGGCGAGGAGTCGGACGGGGTGACCTGCAAGGCCATGCAGGGGCTGGTCCGTGAGGCTCGAGCCCACGCCATCGAGGCGGAGTTCGGGTCCGATGCCGCCCGGGATGCCATGATCATTGCCCAGTACCAGCGCATGGCCCACTACGCCATCGCGGGGTACGGAACGGTCCGGGCGTACGCCCGACAGCTGGACCTCGACGACGCCGCGGCACAGCTCGAGGAAATGCTGGGCGCGGCTTACGCAGGGGATCGCACCATGACCCGGCTGGCCGAGACCAAGGTGAACGAAGCCGCGGCTTGAGGGTTTCGGGACCCCCTCCAGGCGACGCACCCGCATGGAGGGGGTCACCGAGGGGCTACCGGGGTACGTGAGGGGGCGCCTGGCCCAGGCCCGTCCTTCCGTGCTCAGAGCGGTGGGATGGCCATCCGGCGGATTCCCCTCTCCAGGACGAGAAACGGGAAGGCTCCGGTCCCCGAAGAGGAGCCTCCCGAAACACCCCTCCCGAAACAACCCTCCCGCCGCGGACCCTCGCCCCCGGTACAGATGACGGACACCCCCCCCTCGATCCCCACCCCGCCTCTCTGTCCGGCCCCCTCGGCCGGATCCCTCCTCCACTCGCCCCTCCGCAGGCACTGGCAGAAGGCGAAGTGGCTCTTGCAGCGTCACCTCACGCGCCGGGAAACCATCGTGGCCGAGGCCATCCCCTTCGGCCTCAGCTTCGAAGGGCTCAGGGAGGACCACGTCCCCCGTCACATCTATTGCAAGGGTAGCTTCGAGCCGGAGCTCACCTCCTTCCTCCTGTCCTCGGTCCGGCTCGGCGAGGGGGACGCCGCCCTGGACGTGGGGGCGAACATCGGCTGGTACACGGTGCTGCTGAGTCGTCTGGCGGTGGGCGACAGCCGCATCGTCGCCTTCGAGCCCGATCCGGAGCTCTTCCACCTGCTGGAGGCGAATCTCGTCCGGAACGACGCCGACCGGGTGACGGCGGTGAACGCCGCACTGGGCCACGGCACCGGCGATCTCACGCTCCATGTCGGGCCTCCGAGGAACCGGGGGCGCAACTCGCTCCTCCCCCTCCACTCGGGCCGGAAGGTGGTGGTCTCCGTGTTCCGTCTCGCCGACTACTGGCGCACCCACCTGAGAGGGCGGCACCTCCGCTTCCTGAAGATCGACGTGGAGGGGTATGAGGGGTTCGTCCTCGAGGGAGCGGAATCCCTCGTCGAACGGTGCGACACCCTCATGCTCGAGTACACGCCCCGCTTCCTGCGTCGCGCCGGCCTGGATCCGTCGGAACTCGTGGACCGACTCCTGGCCGGGGGCCTGCGGCCGTTCATCTGGGAGGCCGGCCGCCTGGCGCCGGCGGGCCGCGCCCGGCTGCGGGGAACGACGGAGCAGCTCGATCTCATCTGGCGCCGAAGGGGCTGACCCGAGTGGGCCGGGGGGCCTCGCCGACCCTCGCCCTCCCCCGGCCCCAGCCAGACCGCCTTCGCCACGGCCACGGTGGGGACGGCCAGGTGCGAGGCCAGGTGTCCGGCCACGACCACTCCCCGGCGAGACCCAGAAGGGTTCAGGCCTTGAGCGTTGCCCCTTCCGGAAGTGCTCCCGCCTCCACCTGGCGCCAGCGCTCCATCACGAGCCTCCGGGCCAGCGCCGCGACTCCGACCTTCTGCATCCTCCGGCCGCCCTTTCTGAATCGGCGGTCGTACCAGCGGCTGGGTTCGCTGACGTGGGGCGTTGGCACCAGCCCCACCGCAGCGGCCAGTTCCCGACGGTTACGGAACCCACGCCATCCGAACAGCCCCGTGTCGAACGTCCAGGCACCGTTCTCTCCGATCCCAGAAAGCTTCATCAGCTACCGAACCTTCTACCCGTGGTTCGCTTTCGAAGCAGGAAGCGGCTCCCGCCGCTCTCCCTCCAGGCCCCGGATCCGGTTGGTCAGCCACCGGCGGTAGCAAACTCGCCAACAGATCCCCCTGCGAAGACCAGGTGGTTCGTTCGACACCGAATGGGTTCCGAATGCGCCAAGCGGCTCACCTTCACCCCATCCGCTGGCGACTTGGACACCGATTCGGTAGAAAACGAGCCAATCCCTCCACCGCTCTCTCGCGACTGGGTGCCTTTCCCCCCCGCCGTCCCTTCTCCCCCTCGGTTCCTGCCCCCCGGCCGTCTCTGTCGCCCATCCCATCGTCCATCCTCGCGTGCATCCCCCCCTCCAGCCTGTTCCCACCGAGGGCACGGTGGTGTCCACCACGGCCGTCTTGGCGTTGAAGTACCACTCCCGGAACCGGAGAACCCGACTGCCGGCCCGAAGCAGGTCCCCTCGGAAGGCGAGCCCTGCAGGGCGATGAGTCGGCCGTCTCCCCGCCCGGGAAGAAGGACGCGGACCCCAACCCCCCGGAGGGCGGCGATCCGGAGCGCAGCCTGCACCCTCCGATCCGGAACGAAACAGGGGCTGGAGATCCAGATTCGATCCCGGGCCGCGTGGATGGCGAACTGGGAGAGGAGGGCTGGCCCTCTCCATGGGGTCGGCGGGCCCGGAGGGCACCATGAGCACCGCCTCGCCCGAGAATCCGCCCCCGGGGTCCGGCCCCTCCCCCTCGGGTGCGGGCACGGCCGTCCAATCCAGCTCCAGCACCTCGCCGCGGGCCCAGTACCGGTCCTCGAGGAACGCAACCTGGAGGGCCAGCGCTGCCGAACCCAGCACGTGGACGTGGATGTCGCGCCGGGGGCTCCTGTCCGGGTCCCGCCCCAGGTACCCATCGCCCACGGTCGGACCACCCGTCCACCCTCCCCGCCCGTCCACCACGACGATCGTCCGGTGATTCCGGAAGTCCACCTGGAGTCGGGTCCGGCAGGGGCGCCCTGGCGAGAGCCCTCCGGGGATCACGTAGGGATCATGGGCGGCTGCGGGGGAGGCCGGCCCGGGGATCATGGGCGGCTGCGGGGGAGGGCGGCCCGGGGACCACGTGCGACCGCGGGGGAGGGTGGCCGCGGGGAAGGGACGGGACATCCGCCCCCGCCGCCACGACGCCAGCGAAGCTTCCATCCAGGACCCTGCTCAGAACGGGCATACCGGGAGCGGGACTCGAACCCGCAAGGGATTTCTCCCAGAGGTTTTTGAGACCTCCGCGTCTACCATTCCGCCACCCCGGCCTGATCCCACGATCACTCTTCCTCCGGTCGGTGGCAAGGCCGTAAGTCCCCCCCCGGAACACGTCCCGCCTCCCCGCGGAACCCACCGTCCGGCCACGGGTTTCCCTTCCCGACACCTGCCGGGGCCCCATCGGAGGGGCCTCCCCCTGGATCTACCCCGCGGATCCCTCGCCCGGAGAACCGAACCCTGACCTCGAGCTACGACACGGTGGTGGTGGGGCTGGGTGCCCTGGGGAGCTTCGCCCTCCGGGAGCTGGCCCACCGGGGCCTCCGGCCCCTGGGGCTGGACCGGTACCATCCCCCGCACACCCTGGGTTCGTCCCACGGACGGACCCGCATCATCCGCGCTGCCTACTTCGAACACCCCCTCTATGTGCCCCTCGTGCAGCACGCCTGGAAGGAGTGGCACGCCCTGGAGTCCCAGTCGGGAACCACCCTCTTCCGGCGGGTCGGAGCCCTCATGGTGGGAGACCCGGACGGCGAGGTGATCCGGGGCACCCTGGCCTCCGCCCGGCTCCACGGGATCCCCCACCGCCGGCTCTCGGCGCGGGAGCTGCGGATCGAGGTGCCGCGCCTTCGGGTGCCGGCAGAGCAGGTGGCCATCTACGAGGAGGGGGCCGGGGTCCTCTTCCCCGAGCGGGCCATCGAGGCCGCCCTGGCGGACGCCCGCTCCCATGGGGCGGAGGTGCGCACCGGGACGGAGGTCACGGACTGGGTGGCCGACGACGAGGGGGTCACCCTCACCACTTCGGATCAGGTCGTTCGGGCTCGCCGGGCGGTGCTGGCGGCGGGGCCGTGGCTGGGAGAGGTGGCCGCGCTGGGTGGGGGATCCCTGGCTTCTCCTCCCCAGGTCGAACGCCAGGTCTCCCTGTGGTTCGAGTCCCGCCCCCTCCCACCGCTGGACGCGGGCGATCCACCCCGGCCCCCGAACCTCATCTCGCCGGACCCGGACCGGCTGCCGGTGGTGCTTTGGGAGTTCAAGCCGAACCGCCACGTGTATCTGATCCCCGACCTGGGCGACGGGATCAAGGCGGCCCTCCATCACGGCGGGGAGATCGTCCACCCCGACACCGTGTCCCGCCAGGTGGAGGACGGAGAGGAGGAGGTGGTCCGCTCCCTCCTGGATCGCCTCGTTCCCGGAGTGGTGGGGCGTCGCCTCGACGCCTCGGTCTGTCTCTACTCCAACACCCCGGACAGGCATTTCCTGGTGGGACCCCACCCGGCCTTCCCCCAAGTGACGGTCCTGGGGGGTGGCTCGGGCCATGCCTTCAAGTTCGCGCCGGCGCTGGGTCAGCGGGTGGCCGACCTGGTGCAGGGGAGCCGGAGCGCCCATGACCTCGGAGCGGTCGAAGCGGCCCCCTGGGGCCACGGCCCCCCCCCCACGGATCCCGACGGGGGGGCGACCCCGGTGCGACCCATCCTTTCCCCCGATCCCAGGAAGGTCGAGGGATCCTCCCCGGACCCCTTCTCACCGGTCCGTTTCGAGATCCCGTCGTGACCGCCCACAGCGGTCCTCGGTTCCTGGATCGGGCCGACGTGGAGCGGGGCTTGAGCCCAGCCCTCGCCCTGGCGGCCATGGAGGCCGCCTTCCGCTCCCTGGACCGGGGCCGGGCACTGCAGCCCCTCCGGACCCTTCTCACCCTTCCCGCCTCGCCCGGGAAGGGGGATGGGGTGCCCGGCCAGCTCCTGGTCATGCCCGGGTACCTGGGAGCGGCCGCCGCCCCGGCGTCCGATGCACCCCCAGAGGACCCTCCCAGGGGCTCGCCCGAAGGGTCCCCCGGGGTCCGGGCCGCCCTGGGCGCGAAGCTCCTCACCCTCTTTCCCGGGAACCACGCCCGGGGCATCCCCTCGCACCAGGGCGTGGTCCTCCTCTTCGACGCGGACACGGGCTCCCTCCGGGCCGTGGCGGATGCGGAGGCCATCACGGCCCTCCGGACGGCGGCAGCCAGCGCGCTGGCCACACGCCTCCTGGCCCGGGAGGACGCCGACGAACTGGCCATCCTGGGCTCCGGCGTGCAGGCGCGGAGCCACTTGGAGGCCCTGCTGGGCGTCCGCCGAATCCGGCGGGTCCGGGTCTGGTCCCGCACCCCGGAGCGCGTCCGGGCCTTCCTGGAGGAGACCCGGGCACGATGGAACGCCGACCCGGCGTGGGAGGGCGTACCGCAGCCGGAGTTGGCCCCCGTTCCCGACCCCGAGACGGCGGTACGGGGGGCGGGGGTCGTGTGCACCGTGACCGCCTCTCCCACCCCCGTGGTGCAGGGCGCCTGGTTGGCGCCGGGGACCCACGTGAACGCCGTGGGCGCCTACGCCCCGGACACCCGGGAGCTGGACACCCATGCGGTGGAACGGGCCCGACTCTACGTGGACCGCCGGGAGTCCGCCCTTGCCGAGGCGGGGGACATCCTGCTTCCCCTCCGGGAAGGGGCCATCCCGGAGTCCCATCTCCTCGGCGAGCTGGGCGAGCTCCTGGAGGGGCGGGTGGAGGGACGCACCTCGGCGGAGGACATCACGGTCTTCAAGTCCCTGGGCCTGGCGGTTCAGGATCTGGCGGCGGTGTCGGCCCTGGTGCAGCGGCTGGAGGAAGACTCCCCCACGTCCGGAACCCCGGACCGATGAGCCGTTCCCTCCGGAGCCGGCTGGAGGAGGCGGCGGCCTCGAGCCGTCTCCGGATCGGTGGGATTCCCATCCCCCTCCTGGTCCTCCGGGTGGTGGACCGGTTCATGGAGGTCCGGGGGACGGGACTCGCGGCGGAGATGACCTACTACGCCATCCTGTCCATCTTTCCCCTCATCGCGGTCATGGGGACCGCCCTGGGCTTCCTGGAGCGCTGGGCGGGCCCCGAACAGGCCGCCGCCGCGGAAGAGGCCATCCTGGCGGGCATCGAGCGGGTCTTCGCCGTGGAGGTCACCGAGGAGGTGTTCGTCCCCATGGTGCAGGGACTCCTGCAGGAGGAGCGGACCGCCCTCGCCCTGGGGAGCCTGGCCGTCACCCTCTTCCTGGCCAGTCGGATCTTCCGGTCCGCCATCAGCATCCTGGACGTGGCCTACCGGACCGAGGAGGGGCGCCACTTCGCGGCGGTGTGGGGGATGGGATTCGTCTTCTCCCTGGGGGCATTGGCCACCGGTACCTCCATCCTCTCCCTGCTGGTGGTGGGCCCCCTCCTGGGCGGGGGCCATGCGCTGGCGGAATGGCTCCAGGTGGGTCACGCCTTCGAGGAGGCCTGGTCCATCCTGCGCTGGCCCGTGGTGCTGGCCATTTCCGCCGTCTTCCTGGCCACCCTCTACCGCTTCGGCCCCGACGTCCGGAATCGGTGGCGGGAAACCGCTCCAGGCGCGGTGTTCGGCGTGGTGGCCCTCATCGCCATGTCGGAGCTCTTCCGGATCTACCTGGGGCTGGTGGGGAACCAGGGCCCGGACCTGAACGCGGAAGCGGAGATGGTGGGCATGCTGGCGGGGATCATCGGCGCCGGGCTCGCCTCCCTCCTCTGGGTCTGGCTCAGCTGCATGGTGGTGATCCTGGGCGGCGTCCTGAACGCCGAGATCTCCCGGATGAAGGAGGGGGGTGGGGTGGAGCCTCGGGCCGGAGGATAGGCGTGGACCGGAGCGGAGCCTCGGGCCGGAGCCGAGCCGTGGGCCCGACCGGAGCCTGGGACCGGCGATCCCCTCAGCTCCCCCCCGCCTTCTCCGCCGCCTCCTCCACCGCCCTCCTGAGCCGGGGCCACACGTACGTGGCTCGGGCCAGGAAGCGCCGGCGCTCGTCGCCCCGGTCCCGGAGCCAGGCCCAGGCCGGTCGCCCCCCTTTCGAACGGTTGCAGGCCGCACAGGCCGTCACCAGGTTTCCGTCGCTGTGGTCGCCTCCCCGCATCCGGGGTTCCACATGGTCCACCGTGAGCTCCACTTCCGGGGGTCCGGCCCCGCAGTAGACGCAACACTCCCCGTCCCGGGCGAAGACCTGGGCGCGGCTCAGGGGCATGGGAGCCCCGTCCGCCTCCGCCGGAGCTCCTCCACCCGCTGGGCCACCTCGTCCGAGGCCGGGTGGCCCCGCCCCGGCCCCGCCGCTTCCCCCGTCTCCAGGTTCCGGTTCTCCAGGGCGTCGAGGCCGGAGTCCACCAGGGCCTGGAACCGGAGCTGGAAGCCCTCCATCCTCCCCTCCACCTCCTCCATGACCCAACCAGGGGGGATGCGGACCCCCAGGAACCCCCGGGCGGCGGAGCCCTCGCGGGTCATCCGCCGGGCCCCGTCCAGCATCCAGCGGAAGGGCGCCACGCCCGACTCCCCCGGCGCCCTTCCCCGACGGAGCGCCAATGCCTCCAGGGCCCGGGGCCACCAGGCGGTGAGGCGGGTGGCCCGGAGATGGGCCCCGAGGAGGGCGGCCCCATCCCAGGTCAGGGCGTAGG
>JBJHCB010000064.1:0-10181 GCA_050485805.1 Gemmatimonadota bacterium
CTCCTCCCCTATGCCACCTCCAGCCCGGAGAGCCTCCTCCATGGTCGGGCGGTGGCCGAGGCCGCGGGCGTGACCCCCCGGGTCATCGAGATCACCCCGGGGGTGGAGGCCTACGTGGAAGGGGAGGAGCCCGGCCTCTCCCCCCTCCGGAGGGGGAACCTGGCGGCCCGCTTCCGGGGAATGGTGCTCTTCGACCAGGCCGCCCGCCTCTCCGCCCTCCCACTGGGGACGGGAAACAAGAGCGAGCGGCTCCTCGGGTACTTCACCTGGCACGCCGACGACGCTCCCCCCATCAATCCCCTGGGAGACCTCCTGAAGACCCAGGTGTGGGCCCTGGCCCGCCACCTGGGGGTGCCCGGGGAGGTGGTGGCGAAGCCCCCCTCGGCAGATCTGGTGGAAGGGGTGCATGACGAGGACGAGCTGGGGGTGGACTACCCCACCGCCGACCTGATCCTCCACTGGCTCCTGGAAGGGGTCTCCCCGGGGGAGCTGGTGGCGGCGGGATTCGGCGCCGAGGCCGTGGAACGGGTCCGGAGCCGCCTGCAGGGCACGCACTGGAAACGCCGGCCTCCCACCTCCGCGCTCCTCACCGGAACGGGGATCGGGGACTTCTACCTCCGACCCGTGGATTTCTGACCATGGTCACCACACTCCCTCCCGCCCGGGACTCCCGACGCTTCCGAGCCCCGGCCCCCTGGCGCGCACCATGATCCTCGTCCTGGACAACTACGACTCCTTCACCTGGAATCTGGTGCAGTACCTGGGGGAGCTGGGGGCCGATCCCGAGGTGGTGCGGAACGACGAGCTCCCGGTGGAGCGCCTCCGAAGCCGGAATCCCGGGCGGGTCGTGATCTCTCCCGGACCCTGCACGCCGGCGGAGGCCGGGGTGAGCATCCAGGCGATCCGGGAGCTGGGAGGGGAGGGCATCCCCATCCTGGGCGTCTGCCTGGGACATCAGGCCGTGGGGGAGGCCTTCGGGGGTCGCACCATCCGGGCCCGGAGGGTCATGCACGGGAAGGTGGATCCGGTGGACCACGAGGGCACGGGGATCTTCCGGGGAATCCCGTCCCCCCTGGAGGTCACCCGCTACCACTCGCTGGTGACGGACCCGGAGGTCCTTCCCCCGGTCCTCCTCCCCGTGGCCTGGTCCACCGATGGGGAGGGGATGCGGGAGATCCAGGCCATGCGTCACCGGGATCTCCCCATCTGGGGCGTCCAGTTCCACCCCGAGTCCCTCTTCTCCCACGGCGGGAAGCAGCTCCTGAGGAACTTCCTGGAAGGGCCCTGAGCCCTGCCGGATCCCGGATTCCTGCGGCCTGGGAGGCCCGGTTCCCGGTATCCGGGGGGGCCCCGGAGCCGCCCTTGCCCCTGGGGGCCGGGTGAGGGTACCTTCCATGGCGTGGATCTTGCAAACGAATTCCCCGCCCGCCCTGCCGAGGGCCTCCGGTGACCGGTCCGGTCCTGGGGGTGATCCCCGCCCGTCTCGCCTCCACCCGGCTCCCGGAAAAGCCCCTCCACCCCGTCCACGGGCGCCCGCTCCTGGCCTGGGTCTGGGACCGGGTGTCGGCCATGGGCCTCTTCGACCAACTGGTGGTGGCCACCGATAGCGAACGGATCCTTCGGCTCTGCCACGAGCTGGGGGCCCCGGTGCGGATGACCGAGACGGCACACCCCTCAGGCACCGATCGGGTCGCCGAGGTGGCGCGGCTGCCCGAGTTCTCCGCCTTCCCGGTGGTGGTGAACGTGCAGGGGGATGAGCCCCTGGTGGAGGAGTCCCACCTCTCGGCCACCGTGGCGCTGGTGGCGACGGGAGCCTGGGAGCTGGGGACCGCGGCAACGCCCCTCCGGACCCTGGAGGGGCTCCGAAACCCGTCCGTGGTGAAGGTGGCCCGGGCGGCCGACGGCCGGGCGCTGTACTTCTCCCGGGCCGGGATCCCCTTCCGCAGGGACGGGGAGCCCACCGACGAGGCGCTGGCCGCACCCCCCTTCCTGCGTCACCTGGGCCTCTACGCCTACCGGCGCGAAGCGCTCTTCCGTTGGGTGGCCCTTCCCCCCTCGCCCCTGGAGGGACTGGAGCGGCTGGAGCAGCTCCGACCCCTGGAGGCCGGGATGCGGATGGGTGTGGCCGTGGTGGATCGGGCCGCCCCCGGGGTGGACACGGTGGAGGATGTGATCAGAATGGAAGGGTTTCTCGACGGGGGGACTGTCCCCATCCCATCCACGGAAGGCCGATGACGGAGCCGATGACGGACGAGACGAGGTCGACCAAGTACATCTTTGTCACCGGGGGGGTGGTTTCCTCCCTGGGGAAGGGAATCGCCTCCGCATCCCTGGGGCGTCTGCTCAAGGAGCGGGGACTCCGGGTCACCATCCAGAAGTTCGACCCCTACATCAACGTGGACCCGGGGACCCTCTCCCCCTTCCAGCACGGCGAGGTGTTCGTCACGGACGACGGGGCGGAGACGGACCTGGACCTGGGCCACTACGAGCGCTTCATCGACGAGTCCCTGAGCCAGGCCAACAACATCACCACCGGTCGGATCTACCAGACCGTGATCAACAAGGAGCGTCGGGGCGACTACCTGGGCTCCACCGTTCAGGTGATCCCCCACATCACCGACGAGATCAAGGGCGCGATCCGGCGGCTGGCGCCGGAGAACGATGTGGTGATCACCGAGATCGGGGGGACGGTGGGCGACATCGAGTCCCTCCCCTTCCTGGAGGCCATCCGTCAGTTCCGCCAGGAGGTGGGACCCCGGAACGCCATCTTCATGCACCTGACGCTGGTCCCGTACATCGCCGCCGCGGGGGAGCTCAAGACCAAGCCCACCCAGCACTCGGTGCGGGAGCTCATGGAGATCGGGATCCAGCCCCAGGTCCTCATCTGCCGCGCGGAGCGCCCCCTGGACCAGGACATCCGCCGGAAGATCGCCCTCTTCACCAACGTGGAGCCCCGGGGGGTCATCGAGGCCCTGGACGTGGATTCCATCTACCAGGTGCCCGTGGAGTACCGCCGCCAGGAGCTGGACGACTTCGTGCTGGAGCTCCTGGGGCTCGAGGCCCCCTCCCCGGACCTCTCGGCCTGGTCCCGGATGGTGGAGACCATCCGGAGCCCCGGGGGCGGTCCGGTGCGGATTGCGGTGGTGGGGAAGTACACGGACCTGGTGGACTCGTATAAGTCGGTGCAGGAGGCCCTCATCCATGGGGGCATCGCCCACGACGTGGGCGTGGAGATCGACTGGATCTCGTCGGAGACCTACGAGCAGGGCACCCCGGAGGAGTCCCTGTCGGCCTACGACGGCATCCTCATCCCCGGGGGCTTCGGAGAGCGGGGGGTGGAGGGGATGCTCCGGGCCATCCGGTGGGCCCGGGAAGAGGGTCGGCCCTTCTTCGGGATCTGCCTGGGCCTCCAGTGCGCGGTCATCGAGTTCGCCCGGAACGTGTGCGGTCTCGGGGAGTCGGACTCCCTGGAATTCTCGGACACCTCTCCGGATCCGGTGATCTGCCTCATGGACTCCCAGCGGGAGGTCACGGACAAGGGCGGGACCATGCGCCTCGGCGGCTATCCGGCCGTCCTGGTGGAGGGGTCCCGCGCCGCCGGGATCTACGGCACCCACGAGATCTCCGAACGGCATCGGCACCGGTACGAGGTGAACAACCACTACCGGGCCCAGCTGGAGGAGGCGGGCCTCCGCTTCTCCGGCCTCTCCCCCGACGGCAAGCTCGTGGAGATGATCGAGCTTCCGGACCACCCCTGGTTCGTGGGCTGCCAGTTCCACCCGGAGCTGAAGAGCCGGCCCACCCGTCCCCACCCGCTCTTCGCCTCCTTCATCGGGGCCGCCGCTCGTCATGCCCGGGGGGAGGAGCCCGCCTCCCTGGCTCCGGGCGTGGCCGCGGGTCAGGTGCGTCCATGACCCTGTTCAGGGACTTCACCCTCATCGCCGGGCCGTGCCTGCTGGAAGGGGACGACCTGAACCTGGCGGTGGGCGAGGTGCTGGCCCGCCTCTCGGGGGAGCTGGGGATCCCGGTGGTCTTCAAGGCTTCCTTCGACAAGGCCAATCGGTCCCGGGTGGATGCCCGGCGGGGGCCCGGCCTGGAGGAGGGCCTCCGGCGACTGGCCCGGGTCAGGGAGGCCACCGGGCTTCCCGTCCTCACCGACATCCACGAGCCGCACCAGGCCCAGGCGGCGGCCGAGGTGGTGGACGTCCTCCAGATCCCGGCCTTCCTCTGCCGCCAGACCGACCTGGTGCTGGCGGCGGGGGCCACGGGTCGACCGCTGAACCTGAAGAAGGGTCAGTGGATGGCTCCCGAGGAGATGGCCGCGGTGGTGGAGAAGGCACGGGTGGGAGGGGCGGGCCCGGTGGTGGTGACGGAGCGGGGGACCTTCTTCGGGTACGGAAACCTGGTGGTGGACATGCGGAGCTTCCGGCGGCTCCGGGAGGCCACCGGAGCGCCCACCGTCTTCGACGGGACCCACTCCGTCCAGCGGCCCGGAACGGCGGACGGGGCCAGCGGCGGCGACCCGGAGCACATCCCCGCCCTGGTCCGGGGCGCCGTGGCCGCGGGCTGCGACCACCTCTTCCTGGAAACCCACCCCGATCCGCCCTCCGCCCCCTCCGACGCCACCAACATGCTCCCCCTGGAGCGGATGGAGGGGCTGCTCCGGCAGGTGCAGGCGCTCCGGGCGGCGGTGGAGGAGACGGGGGGGTTCGAGGGAACCGGAGCGGGGACGGGGTCGGTATCTCCCCGGGAGGCCGTCCCTTGATCCCCCGGGAGGTGGCGCAGGCCGTGCGACTGGTGATCCTGGACGTGGACGGCGTCCTCACCGACGCCGGCGTGTATATGGGGGTGGATGGAGACGGACGCCCCCTCGAGCTCAAGCGGTTCGACATCCAGGACGGACTGGGGATCCACCTTCTCCGGAAGGCGGGCATCGAGGTGGCCCTGGTGTCCGGACGCGTCTCCGAGGCCACGGCGGCCCGGGCCCGGGAACTCGGGATCGGGGAGTGCCACCAGGTCCCCGGAGCCAGGAAGCTCCCCGCGGTGCGGGAGGTCATGGATCGACTGGGGATCGATTGGTCCCAGGTGGCCATGGTGGCCGACGACCTCCCCGACCTGCCCGTGCTCCGGCGGGTGGGTCTCCCGGTGGCGGTGGGGAACGCCGTGTCCGAGGTGCGCCGGGCCGCCGTCTGGAACACCCGGCGGGAGGGGGGACGAGGCGCGGTCCGCGAGTTCGCCCGCGCCCTCTTGGAGGCGCGGGGGAGCTGGAACGCCCTGGTGGAGGCGTATTGCGCGGCGCGGAGCGATGGAGGGAGCGAAGATGACTGAGACGGCCCGGGCGGTGGCGGCCACCCCTCCGGACATGGGGTTGGTGGAGGCGGGGCGGAGGATCCTCCGCTCCGAGGCCGCCGCCGTGGACGGGCTGGCGGAGCGGTTGGACTCCGCCTTCGCTCAGGCCGTGGAGATCCTCCACGAAACCCGGGGGCGGGTCATCGTCACCGGGGTCGGGAAGAGCGGGATCATCGCCCGGAAGCTCGCCGCCACCTTCACCTCCACGGGCACGCCGGCCACCTTCCTCCACCCGGTGGACGGGCTCCACGGCGACCTGGGGATCGTCTCCCGGGAGGACACGGGGATCTTCCTCTCCAAGAGCGGAGCCACCTCGGAGCTCACCGGGCTCATGCAATACATGGTCCGACTTGGACTTCCCATCCTCGCCCTCACCGGACGGACCGATTCCGCGCTGGCCCGGAACGCCACCGTGGTCCTGGACTGCGGGGTGAGTCAGGAGGCCTGCCCCCTGGACCTGGCTCCCACCTCCTCCACCACCGCCACCCTGGCCATGGGAGACGCCCTGGCCATGGTGTTGCTGGAGCGGAAGGGGTTCAACCCCGAGGACTTCGCCCGCTTCCATCCCGGCGGGACCCTGGGGCGCCACCTCACCCTCCGGGTGGAGGACGTCATGGTGGGGGAGGAGTATCCCGAGGTGGGCCTGGACGCCACCATCCGGGACTGCATCGTCCCCCTGGCCCATATGCGGGGTACGGTGCCCATCGTGGATGGCAGGCGGCGTGTGACCGGGGTCATAACCACGGGGGACCTGACCCGCCTCATGGACCGGGAGGAGGCGTTCCTGGAGGTCCGTGTCCAGGAGGTGATGACGGCCCACCCCCGGCTCGCCCGGCTGGGGCAGCTGGCGGGGGCGGTGGTCCGGGAGATGGAGGAGTTCGGGGTCATGGCCCTTCCCGTGGTGGACGACGGCGGACGCCTGCAGGGCGTGGTCCATCTCCACGACCTCCTCCGGGCGGGAGTGGTGTGATGACCCGCCGCGTCCCGGGCCTCTGGATCCTGCTCCTGGGGTTGACCGGTCTCATCGCCGGGTGCGAGGAGGAGGCGCCGGTGGCCACCGTCCCTGCGGAGTACCTCCAGTTCGACGCCGACGGCGTGGTCTTCGACATGACCCACCGCTTCACCCAGGAAGGGGTGCTCCAGGCGCTGGTGGTGGCCGACACCGCCATCCAGTGGCACGACTCCACGGCGGTGGCCCTCCGGGTGGTGGATCTCCGGGTCTACGACGACAACGGCTCCGAGCGGGCCCACGTCACCTCCCGAAGGGGATCCCTGGACACCCGCACGGAGCGGATGACCGCCCAGGGCGACGTGGTGCTGGTGGTCCCGGCGGAGAACCGGGTCATCGAGAGCCAGGAGCTCCACTTCGATCCCCGGAGCGAGCGGATCTGGAGCGACTCGGCGTTCGTCATGCGGCACCAGGGACGCATCCTCCGGGGGAGTTCGTTCACGTCGGACCTGGAGTTCCGGAACTTCGTCATCCGTGGATCGGGGTCCTGAGTCCATGTTCCTCCTCCCTCGCCCCCCCGGCCCCCTCCCCCTGATCCTGGCCTCCGCGCTCCTGGCGGGCGCCGGGCTGGGGCTGGGGGCTCCCACCCCGGCGGGAGCCCAGGAGCTGGGATCCCGCTGCGACCTGGTGAGCTATCGGATCATCTCCTCCCGCGAGACCTTCCAGGGCGCCCGGGTGACCTGGCTCGGCGCCCCCTCGCTGGCCTGTCCCGACGGTCTGCGGATCCGGGCGGATTCCGCGGTGGTCTACGAGCAGACCGGCCGGAACGAGCTCATCGGGAACGTCCGCTTCGACACCCCCGAACGGGAGCTCCGGGCCCGGAACGCGGACTACTTCGAGCGGGACGGGCGGCTCTTCGCATGGGGCGACGTCTTCCTCCGGGAGCTGGACCGGGGGACGGAGGTGAGAGGCGACACCCTCCTCTACCTGGAGGCGGGCCCCCAGCGCCCCGAGGACGCCCTCACCGTCTACGGCGGGCGCCCCCGGGCCGTCCTCCTTCCCGGGGAGGCCGGACCGGATGCACCCGCCCCTGAGCCCTTCCACGTGGTGGCCAACCGCCTGCGCTTCGAGGGGGAGCGGTTCTTCTGGGGAGACGGCCGGGTGGAGGTGGAGCGGGGAGAGCTCCAGGCCTCCGCGGATTCCCTGGCCTTCGACCAGGAGACGGGGGAGCTCATCCTCATGCGGGAGGCCCGCGTCGACCGGGGGGAGGTGACGGCCGCGGGGGGACTCCTGAACCTCACGCTCCGGGAGGAGCGGCTGGAGAACCTCCGGGCCCAGCGCGAGGCCCGCATCGAGACCGAGGATTTCACCCTCACCGGCGACGATGTCCAGATCGACCTGGACGAGGAGGAGAATGTGCGGACGGTGACCTCCCGGGGGGTGGAGGGTGGGGCCCTGGCCACCCTCTTCTCGCAGGAGATCCGCCTCCAGGGGGACCTGATCCGCATCGATGAGGCCGAGGCGGGGTTCCGCACCATCCGATCCACGGGGCGGGCCCGGGGAGAGACGTCGGCGCCGGTGGATCCTCCCCCGGACCCCGATGCCCCCGCCCCAGACACGGGGATCCCCGACCGGGACTGGATCGAGGGGGACGACGTGGTGGCCCGGTTCACCGAGCTCCCTGCGGATCAGGTCCCGGAGGGAGAGGAGGGTCCCCAGTACCGTCTGGAGACCCTGGAGGCCGTGGGGAACGCCCGGACCCTCTACCGGTCCCCACCGGGAAGGAACGACGCGGGTGCGCCGGAGCAGCCCGAACAGGCGGTGCCGGAGGAGGAGCGACCCGAGGACGAGGTCCCCGGCGAGGAGCCCCCCCCCGCGGACCCGCCCCGGGATCAATGGGCCATCTCGTACGTCCTGGCGGACCGTATCGTGGTGCACCTGGTGGAGGGAGATGTGGATCGACTCGAGACGGAGGGGAACGTGAGGGGAATCCAGTTGGAGCCCGAACGGAGGAGATCGGAGCCGGGCCCCGCCGCCACGGTGCCCCAGGAAGGGGACGGTCCATGACCGGGGATGACGTCGTGGAGCCCGTCCCCCCTCCGGGGGACGAGACCGCCGCCGGTCCGGATCCCGTCCCTCCTCCCCCTGCGGATCCGACCCCCGGGCCCCGCAGCCGACTCCGGGGCGAGGGTCTCACCAAGATCTACCAGCGGCGGAAGGTGGTGGACGCCGTGGACCTGGAAGTCCGCCAGGGGGAGATCGTGGGGCTCCTGGGGCCCAACGGTGCGGGGAAGACCACCACCTTCTACATGGTGGTGGGGCTCATTCCCCCCGACCGGGGGAAGGTCTTCCTGGACGACCGGAATATCACCAAGGTCCCCATGTACAAGCGGGCCCGGCTCGGGGTGGGCTACCTGGCCCAGGAGCCCTCGGTCTTCCGGAAGCTCACCGTGGAGCAGAACGTCCTGGCCATCCTGGAGACCCTTCCCCTGGGGAAGAAGGAGCGGAGGGCGCGACTGGAGACGCTCCTGGACGAACTCTCCATCACCCATCTCCGGAAGAGCAAGGCCTACTCCCTGTCCGGTGGGGAGCGCCGGCGCCTGGAAATCACCCGCGCCCTGGTCCAGCAGCCCAAGTTCATGCTCCTGGACGAGCCCTTCGCCGGGATCGATCCCATCGCCGTGAACGACATCCAGCAGATCGTCGCCTCCCTCAAGCACCGGGGGATCGGGGTCATCATCTCGGACCACAACGTGGAGCAGACCCTCGACATCGTGGACCGCGCCTACATCATGTACGAGGGGCGCATCCCCATCTCCGGGTCCGTTTCCCAGCTGGTATGGAACGACGAGGTGGCGGAGATCTATCTGGGCCCCACCCTCACCCACCGCATGCGGTCCCGCTACGCCCCCCCGGAGGTCCCGCTGGAGATGTCCGACGACCAGGCCGAGGAGATGTCGGGGATGGCCGCTGACTTCCCCCTTCCACCCCAGGAGGGCTCCGGTCCATGAGTTCCCTCTCGAACCGCCTCTACCAGAGCGCGGAACTCCGCCAGGAGATGAAGATCAACCCTCGCCTCTACCAGGCGATGGAGTTGCTCTACATGCCCCTCCTGGACCTCCAGCAGCACCTCAAGGCGGAACTGGCGGAGAATCCCTTCCTGGAGATGTCGGAAGCGGATGTGGTGGGGGAGGTGAGCCTGGACGAGGAGCGGAAGGAGGAGTCGAACAACGACGAGATCGACTGGGAGGAGATCCTCCTGGACGGCTTCGATTCCGGCGGGATGCGGAGGGGCCAGTTCGAGGAGCGGGAATCCCACCTCCCCACGCCCACCGAGGCGGATGACCTTCGGGACCTCCTCCTGGAACAGCTCCACCATCTCTCCATCTCGGACCGGGAGATCCGGATGGGAGAGGAGATCATCGGGAACATCGAAGACTCGGGCCTTCTCTGCTGCACGCTGGAGGAGGTGGTGGACGGGGTGAACGACTGGCTCGACGACGTGCGGGAGGTGGCTCTCGAGCGGGCTCGCGCCCTCTCCGAGGAGGAGGCCCGGGACGAGGAGCTGGCCGAGGTCCGGGAGCTCTTCCGTCCGTACGACGTGGAGGAGGCCGAAGCCATGCTCCGGGTGGTGCAGACCATGGACCCGCCCGGCGTGGGCGCGCGGGACATCCGGGAATCCATCCTCATCCAGATGGTCCATCGGGAGATGGAGGACACCCTGGCCCATCGTCTGGTCCGGGACCATTTCGACGATTTCCTGGCCCATCGCTGGAACGATGTGGCCCGGGAACTGGGCGTTTCGCCCAGGGAAGTCCAGGACGCTGCCGACGAGGTGGCGAAGCTGGACCCCAAGCCCGGGCTCCAGCACGCCCCCGACGAG
>JBJHCB010000065.1:0-10112 GCA_050485805.1 Gemmatimonadota bacterium
CCTCGGGGCTTCGATCACCGGGGTTCTCCTCCACCAGCATCCGGGCCCGAACGCAGGCAGCGGTCATGAGGAAGGCTTCGGCCCCCACGTCCACGATCCGTCCCAGGACCGCCTGCCGCTTCTCCAGTCCGCCGCCGAAGCGGACCATGCAGTGGAAGAGGGAGCGGGCCAGGCGTCGGGAGGTCCGGTCCACGAAGCGGAGATGGGTGGCCAGGGGGCCGAACTCCGAGTAGCGGGGCCACCGCCCCCATCCCAGCCAGCGGGAGGGGTACCACCAGGCGTAGTGCACCGCACCCCGGAGGGCGGCAGCCACCCGCCGGCCCGTGGGGGCCCGGGGGTCCACCATGTCCCCGGCGACCCGGAGATGGGTGTCCACCGCCTCCCGGGCGATGAAGAGGCGCATGATCTCCGAGGAGCCCTCGAAGATGAGGTTGATCCGGAGGTCGCGGACCGCCCGTTCGATGGGAATGGGGACCTCTCCGCGGCCCTCCAGGGACTCCGTCGTCTCGTACCCCCGGCCCCCCCGGATCTGGAGGGCCTCGTTCCCCACCTCCCAGGCGATCTCCGAGTGCCACATCTTCGCGATGGCGGCCTCGAGTCGGATATCCAGGGACTTCCGGTCCGCGAGGCCGGCGGCCAGCTCGGCCCCCGCCTCCATGGCGAAGGTGTCGGCGGCCATCTTCCCGAGCTTCTGGGCCACGGCGTCGTGCTTCCCGATGGGCTGGCCCCACTGGACCCGCTCCGCCGCCCAAGTGCGGGAGGCCTGGACCGACGCCTTGCCGGCGGCGGTGCAGAAGGCGGGCAGGGAGAGGCGCCCCGTGTTCAGGGTGATGAGGGCCAGCTTGAGCCCCTGCCCCTCTCCCCAGACCAGGTTCTCGGCCGGGACCTTCACGTCCTTGAAGGTGATGACTCCGTTGGAGAGGCCACGGAGTCCCATGAAGTGGCAGAGGTGCTCCACCTCCACCCCCGCCCACCCCGACTCCACGATGAACGCGGTGATGGGCCGCCTGGCCTTCACCCCCTCCCGAGGGGGCGTGGTGGCCATGACGATCATGATCTCCGCCCGGGGCCCGTTGGTGCACCAGAGCTTCCGCCCGTTCAGGATCCAGTGGCTCCCGTCCTCGGACAGGACCGCCGAGGTGGTCATGTTGGCGGGGTCGGAGCCGGCCTCGTCCTCGGTGAGGGCGAAGGCGGAGAGGGCCCCCTTCGCCACCCGGGGGAGGTACGCCTGCTTCTGCGCCTCGGTGCCGAAGAGGGCCAGGGGCTGCGGGATCCCGATGGACTGGTGGGCCGAGAGGAAGGCCCCGGTGGAGGCGCACCGGGAGGAGACCAGGGCCAGGGCCCGGTTGTAGGTGCGCTGGGAGAGGCCGAGACCGCCGTACTCCCGGGGGATCTTGATCCCGAAGGCCCCCAACTCCCTCAGTCCGTCCAGGACCTCCTCGGGGACCCACCCCTCCCGGTCGATGGCGTCGCCGTCGATGTGGTCCCGGGCGAAGGCCTCGATCCCGGCCAGGAAGTCCCGGCTCCGGGCTTCCTCCTCCGGATCCGGTTGGGGGTGGGGGTGGAGGAGGTCGAGACGAAAGCGGCCTTCGAAGAAGGAGCGCATGAAGCTCTCCTTCTCCCACTTCTTCTCCCGGGCGGACTCGGCGACCTCCCGGGCTTCCAGCTCGGTGGCGTGGCGGCTTGCGGCGTCGGACATGGGGGTTTCCCGGGGATGGGGGGTCGGGGCGGGACGGGGGCTCCCGGGCCAGCTCCCGCCACCGGGGGCGCGGCGGGAGCGGACCGGCGGCCCTCTCCTCCCTCCCTGCGGTGGGGACCCGGACCCGGAGGATCCTCCGAAATATCTATCTCACCCCGGACTGGGGCCACCCCGGGGCTTCCTCCCCCGTCGCGCCCGGGCCCGCTCCATGGCCTCCGGCCCCGGCTCGGAGGGGAGGGGCGGGGGGAGGGCCCCGGAGGGGTTCACCAGGGCCTCCAGCTCCCCCATCCTGGCCTCGCCGTCCCGCTCCCCCACCTCCATGAGGCGCCCCAGGTAGCCGGGCTGGAAGAGGAGGAGGGAGAGCACATCGGGGCTGCGGAGCTCCCCCGTCCCCAGTCCGCGGACCAGGAAGCGGAAGAGCCCCGGAAGCTGCACCTCGAAGTCCCCGGCCAGCCGCCCCAGGTCCAGCGAAGGGCGCACGGTGAGGAGGTCCAGGACCCGGAATCCCTCCCGCTCCCCGGGGGGGATCCTGCGCAGGAGATGGTTCACCGTCTCCACCCGCCATGCGTCCTGATCCAGGAGATCCAGGAAGATGGCGTTCATGAGCTGACCGATGATCTGGGCCGGCGGCGGATATCCCGGGTCATACGGACGCTCCGCCTCGCTCTTCAGTCGTTCGAACCGGGTGGAGATGGCCAGGACCCGCTTGCTCCCCAGGTGGATCACAGGGGCGAGGGGCGAGGCCAGCCGGATCCCGCCGTCCCCGTACCATTCCCCTTCCAGCTCGACGGCCTCGAAGAAGAGGGGGAGCGCCGCGGAGGCCATGACGTGCTCCACCGTGATCTCCGCTCGCCGGGCCCGGCGCAGGGGACGCTCCCATTCCTCCACTTCGGGAGCGGCGGCGATCCAGGTAACGGAACGGCCGGTGGAATAGGACGAGGTGCTGATCCCCAGGGCCCGGAGGCGTCCGTCTGCCACCTTCTCCCGGATCCCGGGGATGGGCCCCTCCTCGGCCCGGAGCGCCTTGCGAAGGAAGCGGCGGAGGGGCGAGGTGTCCACCAGGCTCCGGAGGCCCGGACCACCGATCCACCCCCCCGTTCCCACCTGCAGCAGGGCCCGGGCCGCGTGGGAGGCGAGGCTCCTGGTGTCCACCCGGAAGACCTGATCCATCGTGAGACCGGACCAGAGTTCGGCCAGCTCCTCCACCGCCTCCTGAAAGGTGCCGGGATGGGCCGCCAGGTGGACCGCGTTGATGGCCCCGGCGGAGATGCCGGTTAGGACGGGGATCTCGAGGCGGGGGTACCGGCGGGCCAGGGCCCGCAGGACCCCCACCTGGTAGGCGGCCCGGGCGCCTCCCCCTCCCATGGCCAGCCCCAGTGGTCCCGGGGGCCCTCCCGCTCCCGCCATCCCTCAGAAGGCGAAGGACTCGAAGAGCCCCCGGCCGATGGAGGCCACACCCATCCAGATCAGGGCCAGGGCCACCAGCGTGGCCACGACGTGGGGGGTGTGGGTCCGCTGCTCCTGGGGCCGCCTTCGCATCACCGAGACCGGGATCTGGGCAATCACCGCCGCGATGAGCATCAGGAAGATGTGGCCGATGAGCATGGGCTGGAACACACCGGAGACGAGGAGGAAGAAGCCCACCAGGACCTGGAGGTGCAGGAGTCCGGCAAAGGAGGTCCCCAGGATCCGCATCCCCTTGTCATAGGGCCGCTTCGACGCCATCCCCCAGAGGGCGTACCCCAGGGCCATGACCCCGGCGAGGAGGACGAGGTAGCGGAGCCCCGAGTGGGTGTGGAGCAATCCGGTGAACATGGGCGACGGCCTCCCTGGGAATGGGGAATGGGGCGCGACCCTCCCGCGCGACGTGCACCAATGATAGGGGATTCCCCCCCGGCAGGGGGAAGGGCCGGGTGCCCGGAGAGGACCCCCCCCGTCCGGGTCTCGCGGCAGGTTGGGACAGGGCACCCGGGGGAACGGAGGAACGCGGGGCGGGGTTGGGGTGCGGATGGCCCCCTCCCCCACCCTCCGTTCCTCCCTCCCCACCACCCTCACGCCCCGGCGCGCCCTGGCCGCTCTCCGGGGACTCCCCGGTCGCGTCCTGCTGGAGACCGCCCGGGGGACCGGAGGGCGGAGTCTCCTCTCCGCCGATCCCCCCCTCACGGTGACCTGGACATCCGAAGGGCTTCGGGTGGAGGGGGAAGCCCCATGGGTGGAGGAGGTGAGGGAGACGGCGGCCCGGGGTGACCCCCACGATCCCTTCGCCTTCCTGGAGTGGCTTCACCCGGGGGCGGGCCCGGGGGGATGGATGGGGTACCTGGCCTACGAACTGGCCGATCACCTGGAGCGCCTTCCCCCTCCGGCCCCGGGGGGTCCGGGTCTCCCCCTCCTCCGGTTCGGGGCCCACGACTGGTGGCTGGCCTGGGAGGGAACGGGGGGGGCTCCGGTCCTCGAGGGCGCCCCCCTTCCCGGTCGAACCGGGGATGGGGCCCAGGCGGAGCTGGCCCACCGCCTGGAACAGATCCGGAACAGGCTTCTACAGGGCGGCGCCAACATGAAGTCGGACCAGGGGTTGGGGGAGCAGGGACCACCGGTCCGGGAAGGGGTGGGACGGGGGGCGGAGCGGGGGGCGGAAGGCGGGTCCCTCCAGGCGCCCCCCGCTCCCCCGCTGGACGGGCTCCCTCCATCCGTGACCTCCTCCCTCCCCCGGGACGCATTCCAGGCGTCGGTGGAGCGGATCCGGGGGTACATCCGCCGGGGGGATCTCTTCCAGGCGAATCTCACCCACCTCCTCCGGGCCCCCCTCCCCCACCACACCGGGGAGGACCTCTACGGCCGGCTGGTGGAGGAGAGTGGCGCTCCCTTCGCCGCCTATCTGGAGACCCCTGCCGGGGAGGTCGCCTCCATCTCCCCCGAGTCCTTCCTTTCCGTCCGGGGAAGGCAGGTCATCACCCGGCCCATCAAGGGCACCGCCCCGCGGGATCCGGATCCGTCGCGGGACCAGGCGATGGCCGAATCCCTCAGGGCAAGCGAGAAGGACCGGGCGGAGAACGTGATGATCGTGGACCTCCTGCGGAACGACCTCTCCCGGGTGGCCCTTCCGGGTTCGGTGCGGGTTCCCCGGCTGGTGGAGCTGGAGAGCCACCCCACGGTCCACCACCTGGTCTCCTGGGTGACGGCGACCCTCCGCCCCGACGTGGGGCCCCGTGCGCTCCTCCGCGCCACCTTCCCCGGCGGCTCCATCACCGGCGCACCGAAGGTCCGGGCCATGGAGGTGCTGAGGGAGCTGGAGCCCGTTCCCCGGGGGGTGTACACGGGCGCCCTGGGCCTCGTGGGCTTCCGGGGGGAGGTGGAGCTCTCCATCGCCATCCGGACGGCCGTGGTGGCGGGCGGGGAGGCGTGGTACGGGACCGGAGGGGGCATTACCCTGGCCTCCGACCCCGGCGAGGAATGGCGCGAGAGCCTCGCCAAGGCCCGGGCCTTCCTCCAGGCCATGGGCCGGCTGACAAAAACCGAAGCCGACGCATGATTCTGATTATCGACAACTACGACTCCTTCGTCTACAACATCGCCCGGTATCTGGAGGAGCTGGGTGCAGCCACACGGGTGGTGCGGAACGATGCCTCCGACGCGGACCGCCTCCTGGCCCTGGCACCTCGGGGCATCGTGCTCTCCCCGGGGCCCGGTCGCCCCGAGGAGGCCGGCGTTTCCCTGGAGTTGGTGAGGGCTGCGGCAGGGCGGGTGCCCCTCCTGGGCGTCTGTCTGGGTCACCAGGTGGTGGCCGAGGCGTTCGGGGGTCGGACGGTGGAGGGCGACGAGCCCCTCCATGGTCGTGCCACACGGGTCACCCACGACGGCACCGGGCTCCTCAGGGGCCTCCCCTCGCCCCTGGAGGTGGGCCGATACCATTCCCTCGTGGTGGAAGAGGCGTCCCTCCCCTCCATCCTCCGGATCCAGGCCCGCTCCCCGGCCGGGGAGATCATGGCCCTGCGGCATCGCGAGCTTCCCATCCACGGGGTGCAGTTCCACCCCGAGTCGGTTCTCACCTCCCACGGCCACGCCCTCCTCCATGGGTTCCTGGTGGAGACGGGCACGGTCCCGGATGGGTCGTTCGGGGGGACGGCCCCGGCGACAGCCCCATGACCGCCGGGCCCCCCTCCCCGGGGAGCTGGGTGCTGGAGGACCGCGGGTTCCTCCTGGGGGACGGCCTGTTCGAGACCCTCCGACTCTATCGGGGACGGCCCTTCCGTCTGCCCCATCACCTCAGCCGCCTCCGGGCCGGGGCCGGCCGCATCCGGCTCCGGTGGCCGGGGGAGGTGGAATCGCGGGTGGAGGAGGTCCTGGCCGCGTCCGGGGTGGAGGGGGACGGGGCCCTCCGCATCACCCTCACCCGGGGGAGGGGCCCCGGGCTCCTTCCTCCGGAGCCGGGGCCGGACCCGACCCTCCACGTGGTGGCGCGACCCTGGACCCCCCAGCCCCACCGGGAGGCCCGGGGCCTCTCGGCCCGGATGGTGGGCCGGGTGGACGAGCATGCCCTGACGGCGGGACTGAAGGGAATCGGCTACCTGGAGCGGATCACCGCCCTCCTTGCGGCCCGGGAATGGGGAGCCGACGAGGCCCTCCTCCTGAACGGAGGAGGCGGGGTGGTGGGCGGGTCCACGAGCAACCTCTTCCTGGTGGCGGGAGGGCGGTTGCGGACGCCTTCGGTGGACCAGGGGATCCTGCCGGGGATCACCCGGGCCGTGGTCCTGGAACTGGCCGCCGAAGCGGGGATGGAGGCCCAGGAGGCGATGCTGCGGCCGGGGGAGCTGGCCGGGGCCGACGAGGTCTTCCTCACCTCGAGCCTCAGGGAGTTGGTCCCGGTGGTGGCGGTGGAGGGGAGGCCGGTGGGGTCGGGCACCCCCGGCCCGGTCTGGCGTCGACTCCTGGAAGCCTTCCGGAGCCGGGTGCGGGCCGAGGTCGGGGGGTAGGACGGAGACGGGGCTCCGGGCGAGCCCCGGAGATCAGCCCCCCCGGGCCTCCAGGGCCTTCTGAACCACCTCCTTCACCCCTGGATCCAGGTCCTCCAGACGGAGCATCCATTCCAGGTAGTCCGGGTGGTCCCGAGCCACGGCGGGAAGGGGCGTCCCCTGGTGCTTCCCCCGTCGGAAGACGGGCCCCTCCCCCTCCCCCGCGCCGGGCTCGGCAAACCAGCGATCCACCTCGGTCTCGAAGGGGCGGACCTCGTCGCAGTACTCGGAGAGGCCGCCCAGGTCCCGGGGGAGATGGGGGTAACGTTCCAGCTGGGCGCCCATGACGGCCGCCGTGGCCCGGATGTCGGCCAGGGCGGAATGGGCGTCCTCCAGATCCCGTCCCAGATAGAAGCGGACGGCGGCGGAGAGGTCCCGAGGCTCCTCCCGGTGGAAGATCATCTGCACGTCCACCACCCGCCGGGCCCGGGCATCGAAGGAGATCCCCGCCCGCTGGAACTCCGACAGGAGCATGGGCAGGTCGAAGCGTCGCACGTTGAATCCCGCCAGATCGCAGGGCTCCAGCAACCGGACCAGGGCCCGCGCCCTGGCGGCGAAGGGGGGCTCCCCGGCCACATCGGCGTCGGTGATCCCGTGGATGGCCGTGGCCTCCGGGGGGATGGGGATCCCTGGGTTGAATCGCCGGACCTTCTCCATGACGTCGCCGCCGGGGCCGAGCCGGATGATGGCCAGCTCCACGATGCGGTCCGTGCCGACGCGAAGCCCCGTGGTCTCCAGGTCGAAGAAGACCAGGGGGCGCTCCAGGGGGACGGGGAAGGGGAGGGGATCGGGCATGGCCGGGGGGCTGGAGGAAGGGCGACCCCGAAGCATGGCGAAGTCCGGGTCCGCGGGGAATGGGCGATTGACGCCCAGGGGTCGAAAGGGGATCGTGGGAGCATGTCCGACGCCTCCGCCCCCGACCCCTCCGTGCCCGCCGCCTCCACCGCTACATCCACCATCGTCCCCTGCCTTAGGGTTCCCCACCCCGGGGGTCCGGAAGCCCTCGTCCCCTCCACCCTGGAGCTTCCCCCTCCGCCCTTTGGTCACGTCCGGGTCCGGGTGGCCACCTCGGGGGTCAACCGGGCCGACCTGCTACAGCGCCAGGGGAGGTACCCCGCCCCTCCCGGGTTCCCCCAGGATATCCCGGGTCTGGAGTTCGCCGGAATGGTGGAGGCCACGGGAGAAGGATGCGGCCTTCGCCGTCCCGGGGACCGGGTCATGGGGATCCTGGGAGGGGGCGGCTACGCCGGGGCCGTGAACGTGGCGGAGCGGGAAACCGTCCGGATCCCCCAGGGAATGGACCCGGAGGTGGCCGGAGCCATCCCCGAGGTCTTCCTCACCGCCTGGGACGCCCTGGAGGGGCAGGCGGGGACCCGAGCGGGGGAGACGGTCCTCATCCACGCGGTGGGGAGCGGCGTGGGCACCGCCGCCCTCCAGCTCGCCCTGGGGGCGGGAGCCCGGGTCCTGGGCACCTCGCGGACGCCGGAGAAGGTGGAGGAGGCGACGGCCATGGGCCTCCATGGGGGGGTGGTGGCCCATGGCGAGGATCCGGAGGGGTGGGTGGAGGCGGTCCTGGAGGCCACCGGCGGACAGGGCGCGGACGTCATCCTGGACCTGGTGGGGGGGGCCTACCTGGCCGGGAACCTCCAGGTCCTGGCCCCGGGGGCGAGGTGGGTGGTGGTGGGAGTCCCTGGGGGCGCCCGGGGGACCCTGGACCTGCGGCGCCTCATGACCCGCCGGGCCCGGATCCTGGGTACGGTGCTCCGGGCCCGGCCCCCTGAGGAGAAGGCGGCCCTGGCCCGGGCCTTCGAGGCCCGGGTGGTCCCCCGGTTCCAGGGCGAGGTGGGGGGAGCCCGCCTTCGTCCGGTGGTGGACTCCATCCTCCCCTGGCAGGAGGCCGCCTCGGCCCACCGCCGGCTGGAGGCCAACGAGAGCTTCGGGAAGGTGCTCCTGCGCTGGGGGTGACTCCCGCTCCCGGGAGGGCCGTCAGGCCGGGACCGCCTCCTCCACCCCGAGGGCATCCCGCATCAGCTTCGCCTGCTTCGCCTCGTGGGAGGCGGCGCGGCCCTCCGACGGGGAGGCCCGCTCGGGGCGCGAGACGTGGCGGAGGGGGATCTCCCGGGGCACCACCCCCCGGAGGAGGGGCCCCACGTAGGTGAGGGCGCCCATGTTCCGCGGCTCCTCCTGGATCCAGTAGACCTCTTCCAGGGAGGGGTAGGACTCCACCAGGGCCCGGATCTCGTCTCCGGGGAAGGGATAGAGTTCCTCCACCCGGGCCACCGCCACGTGGGCCATCTCCTCCCGGCCCTCCGCGGTGAGGAGGTCGTAGTAGACCTTCCCCGAGCAGAGGAGGAGCCGCTTCACCTCCGACTCCCGCCCCACGTTCACGGGGTCGGGCAGGACCTTCCGGAATTCTCCCTCCACGAGCTCCGAGACCGGGGAGGTGGCGCGGGGGTGCCGCAGGAGGCTCTTCGGGGTCATGACCACCAGGGGCCGCTTGGGGGTTCCCAGGGCCTGCCGCCGGAGGAGGTGGAAGTACTGGGCCGGGGTGGTGGGGTAGGCCACCCGGATGTTGTCCTCGGCACAGAGCTGGAGGAAACGCTCCAGGCGGGCGGAGGAGTGCTCCGGCCCCTGCCCCTCGTACCCGTGGGGGAGGAGGAGGGTGAGGGAGGAGAGCTGGCCCCACTTGGTGCGCCCCGACGCCATGAACTGGTCCAGGATCACCTGGGCCACGTTGACGAAGTCACCGAACTGGGCCTCCCACAGGACGAAGTCCTGCTTCGCCGTCACCGAATATCCGTACTCGAATCCCAGGACCCCCACCTCGGAAAGGGGGGAGTTGTAGACCTCGAACCGTGCCGGGCCCAGGTGCTCGAGGGGGAGGTGGCGATCTCCCGACTCGTGATCGTGGAGGACCAGGTGGCGCTGGGAGAAGGTCCCCCGCTCCGAGTCCTGGCCGGTGAGGCGCACCGGGACCCCGTCCCGGACCAGGGACCCGAAGGCCAGGGACTCGGCGTGGGCCCAGTCCAGCTTGAAGTCGGGGTCGAAGTCCTTGGACCGCCGATCCAGCTGGCGCTTCAGCTTGGGGTGGATGCGGAAGCCGTCCGGCACCTCCAGGCTCCCCGCGTTCACCTCGGCCAGGGACTCGAAGTCCACCGGCGTGTCGGCCTCCACCTGCTCCAGCTCCGGGGGCGGGGGGGGAAAGGGGTCGTGTCCGCTTCCGGCCTTCTCCTCCTTCACCCGTTCCTGCGCCGCGCGGAGGACCTCCACCACCGCGTCCTCCATGGCCGCGGCCTCCTCCTCCGAGACGCTTCCCTCCTCCGCCAGCTTCCGGGCGAAGAGGGTCCGGACGGTGGGGTGATCCTGGATCACCTGGTAGAGGCGGGGCTGGGTGTATCCGGGCT
>JBJHCB010000066.1:0-10091 GCA_050485805.1 Gemmatimonadota bacterium
GGTCTGTCCGGCGGGATTCCCGGGTTCGATGGTGAGGATGGGGGCCACCAGGGTGTTCCCCATCCGGCGGGCGATGGACTCCCCCATGACCTTCAGGACGTGGTTGTGCTTCCCGGTGGTGAGGTAGGGGCCGTTCTCCTCCACCCCTCCGGCCAGGATCAGGACGTTGGTCATCCCCGCCCGGAGGGCGTCGCGCACCTCCAACATGGTGAGTTCCTCGATCCAGACGTTGTCCACCGCCTCGATGGGGCGGGGGTAGTCGGTCATGTCCAGCCGCTGGCTCTGCTGGGCATCCAGGGCGGGGACGGCCAGGACGAGCCCCAGGATGAGGGGTGCGGTGCGACCTGCGGGGAGAAGGGGGCGGCGATGCATGGGACCTCGGGGTGGGAAGGGACCGGACGGGAAGCGACGGGGTGGGAAGGGCTCTGCGTGCGTCCCGGGGCCACCCGGGTGGCGGCGGTGGTGAGGGGCCGGGGGGGCTCCGGTCCCTCCGTTCATCCCGGGCACACGGTAGGGTCGCGGATGGAGAGGGGGCAAGGCGGGGTTTCGTCGACCCGCCCCGGTGGTACATTGCCCGGTAGACGCCGAGCCCGCCGGACGCCGACGGGGCGGCCCTACGCGAGGAGGGACCCATGTCCCGAGTTCCCGAATCCCACCACCCCGGGTCCCGCCATCCCGGATCCCGGGAAGCCCGGACCCACATGTCCCCATCCCCCTGGGGAGAGCCCCCCCCGGGATATCGACTACCTCCGGGCGCCCGTCCCGGGCCCATCCGGCTGCAGGTGTCGGAGGTGGAACGCTCCAGGGAGTGGTACGAGGCCGTCCTGGGGTTCACGGGGCGGGTCCTGGCCGACGGGGGGCTGGCCCTGGCCCCCGCGGGGGGACCTCCTCTCGTGGAACTCCGGGAGCGGCCGGGCGCCACCCCCGCCCCGCCAGGGGGGCGGCCTGGGCTCTACCACTTCGCCCTCCTCCTCCCGGATCGGGGTTCGCTGGGGCGCTTCGTGGCCCATCTCCAGGAACTGGGGACGGGCCGGCGCCCCACCCCGCCGGTGGGCCGTGTGGGGTCGGCGGACCATGCCGTCAGCGAGGCCCTCTACCTCAGGGATCCCGACGGCCTGGGGGTGGAGGTGTACGCCGATCGGCCGAAGGAGGAATGGCGGTGGCGTGGCCGGGAACTCATCATGGGGACGGAGCCCCTGGACCTGGCGGACCTCCTCCGGTCCGGGGGCGACGGCGCCTGGAAGGGGCTGCCCTCCGGGACCGTCATGGGGCACCTCCACCTCCACGTGGCCGACCTGCCCACGGCGGAGATCTTCTACCATCGGGGGGTGGGACTGGACCGGGTGGTGTGGAGCTACCCCGGTGCCCTCTTCCTGTCTGCGGGAGGGTACCACCACCACCTGGGGGTGAATGCCTGGGCCCGCACCTCGCGCCCCCCGGAGGAAGGGGACGCCCAACTCCTGGAGTGGTCCCTGGAGCTTCCCTCCCCTGCCGACGTGGATGGGGCGAGAGAGAGTCTGGAGGCCCTCGACCTGCCCGTGGAGGAGCTTCAAGAGGGGGGTCTGCGGATCCGGGATCCCTGGGGCACCGCGCTCCGTCTCTTCCCGTCCCCCGGGGAGGCGATTCCCTGACCCGGGCTTCCGGCCCCGTCTCCCCCTTCCCGGCTTCCCCCCCTCCTCAGACCCCGTGCATCGTGAAGCGCCGGGCCAGGATCCCCCGGGCCGGGGAGCGCAGGAGGGCCCGGACGGCCAGGTGACGGAAGAGGGAGGGGGCGCCCCGGTTCCCCAGGACCATGTTCTGCTCGGCGCGTCGGGCCACCTCCCGGAAGCGGCGCCCGGCACGGGCCTCGAACCCCGCCGCGGCCTCCCCCCGGGAGAGGGCGCCCCGCCGGACCGCCGCGAGACCCCGGATGGCGTCGGCGGCGTTCAGCCACCCCAGGTTCATTCCCTGGCCGCCGATGGGACTCACCACGTGGGCCGCATCCCCGGCCAGGATGAGTCGCTCCCACCAGAAGCGCGCGGCCCGGTAGCGCTCGACGCCGAAGGAGGAGACGGGCGGCGGGGGTCTCCCGGGCTCCTCCGTGCCGTTGGGAAGTCGGACGCCGCACCGCTCCTCCACCGCCTGGAGGAGGAGATCCGCGGGATCCCCGGGCCCCCCGGGACTGCCTCCCGATCCTCCCACCTGGGCCACCCAACGCCGGACCCCTTCCTCCAGGGGAAAGGATTCCACCAGGCCCTCCGGGTGGAGGTAGATGGCGGCGTCCGTCCCCGGGGGAGCGCACCCCGGGGTCCGGGGGTGGGCCCCGTTCCGGGTGGGAAAGTCCCCCATGACGTACGCGGCAGGGTAGGGGCTTCCCTCCCATGCCACGCCGGCCGCTTCCCGGACCCGACTCCGCTTTCCGTCGCACGCCAGGACGAAGGGGGCCGAGAGGCGTTCCCTCACGCCGCCGGGGTCCCCGAGGTGGAGGGTGGCGAACTCGTCCCCCTGGTGGAATCCCGTCACCGTTGCGCCGCGGGTCAGGGCACCGGGGGCGCGGTTCTCCAGGGCGGATGCCAGGAAGGTCTCGGTCCGGTCCTGGGGCAGGGTGAGGACGAAATCCCAGGGAGGGGGGAGGAGTCCGAAGTCCAGGGTGCCCATGACCCGGTGGGGCCCGGCGAAGGCATGCCCCCGTCTCACCCGGGTCCCCGCGTCCACCAGGCGCTGGGCCAGCCCCAGGCGCTGGAGGAGGTGCAGGGCCGGGGGGTGGATTCCGATGGCCCGGGACCGGGGCCGGGGCTCCGGGTTCCGCTCCAGGACCCGGAACCGGAGACCCGCCTGGTGGGCCAGGAGGGCGGCCATGAGCCCCACCGGACCCGCGCCCACGATGACGAGGTCCAGGGGTGCGCCGGAGGAGTCCGTCCCCGGCCTCGTCATGGGCCCGGCCCCTCGCGCACCGCCAGGAGTCGGAAGGGCCGGTGTCGCTCCACCCGCCATCCGGCGGGCAGGACCTCCCGCAGCTCCGGGGCGGTGTAGCTCCGACGGATGGAGAGGAGGCCGTCGGTGCGGAGGAACGAGCGGTGGGCCAGGGGAGGGGTGAGGAGGGAGAAGAGGAGATACCCCATGGGGGAGCGCTCGATGTCCGCCAGGACGATGCGGCGGCTGGCCAGGGCCTCCAGGTCGGCCAGGAAGCCTTTCAGCCGGGGAGGGGGGAGGTGGTGGAGGACATGGTTCGAGATGACCAGGTGGAAGCGCTCGCCGCGAGCCACCAGATCGGCGGCGGTGGCCGCCCGGACCTCCACCTGGGCCGGGAGCCCTGCCGTGGCCTCCCGGGCGAAGGCCACGGCCCGGGGGTCGGGGTCGATGGCGGTGACCTCCAGCCGGAGCCCGTCCCTCCGGGCCCAGCGGGCCAGGCTCCGAGCGATGTCCCCCCCGCCGCACCCCACATCCAGGAGGCGGGTGGGACGCTCCCCATGCAGGAGAGGACGGATGTGCCGCCGGTAGACGGCGGGCCAACGGGCCACCCATCGGTTCACCAGGGGAAAGCGGCGGAAGGTGTTCCGGAGGCGCACCGGGTCGCAGTCCGGCAGGTCCATCCACTCCACCAGGTCGGTCCGCCGATGGGCCAAGGAGGGGGGAAGGAGGGGCGAGGGGGATGGGATCGCCGGGGGGGGACCGGCGCCCCGCGCCTCCGGGTGCCCGGACCTCATGCCCGCGCCGCCACCCGGAAGAGCCCGGACTCGATGGTGAGTCCCGGGCCGAAGGCCATGGCGCAGACCCGCTCCCCGGCGGCGGGCCGGTCGCCCCGGAGGAGCTCGTCCAGGACGAAGAGGATGGTGGCACTGCTCATGTTCCCATACTCCCGCAGGACCGCCCTGGACGCCCCCAGCCCCTCCGGGTCCAGCCCCAGCAATCCCTCCGCCTTGTCCAGGATGGCCCTCCCCCCCGGGTGGACGGCCCACCGGTCCACGTCGCCCGGTTGCACGCCCCCGGACCCGAGGGCCTCCGCCAGGACGGGGCCCAGATTCGCCTCGATGAGATCGGGGACGTAGGTGGACAGCTTCATGCGGAAGCCCCGATTCCCGATGGTCCAGGCCATGTCCTCCTCTCCGCCCTCGGTGAGGGCCGTGTGGAAGGAGAGGATCTCCAGGGGAGGTGGAGAATCGCGGACCGGGGAGGACTCCTCCCCCCCGGACCCGGGGAGGGCCGGGCTGCGCGCGCTCACCAGGGCTCCCGACCCACCGTCGGCGAAGACGGACCCGGCGATGAGGTCGTCGGTGTCGTCGGTGAACTGGAGGTGGAGGGTGCAGAGCTCCACCGAGAGGACCAGGACCACGGCCTCGGGGTCGGCTCGGCAGAACGCCTCGGCCATCCGGAGTCCCTGGAAGGCCGCGTAGCATCCCATGAATCCCACATGGTAGCGTCGGGTGCTTCCGGGAAGGCCCAGGGAGCGGACCACGTGGATGTCGGGGCCGGGAGCGAAGAACCCGGTGCAGGAGATGGTGACCACATGGGTCACGTCGGCCGCGGTGAACCCCCGGGTCCCCTCCCGGAGGCGTCGGGCCAGCGCTTCATACAGCCCGGGGGCCTCCCGGGTATAGAGCTCGTTCCGCAGGCGGGTCTCCGGGACGGGCCGACGGGCCCCGTCCGCCTCGAAGAAGAGGGAGGGCTCTCCGGTGGTCTGCCAGTCGGGCACCACGCTGTGGCGCTTCTCGATCCCGGAATTCCGATAGAGGCTCCGGATGATGCGCCGCACCGCCCGGTTCTCGGTGGCGTGCTCCTGCATGAAGGCGCAGGCCCGCTCCTGGGTGTGGTGATGGGGTGGCACGACGGTGGCGAGGCCGTGGATGAAGGCGGGCATGGCGGCGCGGGGCGAGGGAGGTGGGGCCCCGGCGGACCGGGGGCGGAGCCGGGGGGTAGGGACGGCTACCCGCGGGCCCCATCCGGGTTGCGGTTCCCTGCAGGTACGGAGCGGGTACGGCCCGCTCCCGGGGACCGCTTGTGACCGGTTCGCCCAAGCGGTAGATCTGATGAGGGTCGTCCGTCGAAGTCCCCCGCTCCTCCGGCCTCCATGCGTCCTCGCGCTCCCCTCCGTTCCCGTTCCCGCGCACCCCGGGGCCTCCCTTCGTCTTGCCTCGCTCCGGGGCCGGTGGGACTGCTCCTGATGGGGGTCGTGCTGGCCGGCGCGCCCTCCTTCCTGGCCGCCGACGTCCAATCCACGCCTCCATCCCCCGCAGGCACCTTGGAGGGTGCCTCCCTCGACGGGGAGCGTTGGGATCCGGACGAGGCTGCTCCCCAGGATCCCCCCCCCGCCTCCCAGGCCCTCTGGGCCGCCGGAGTCCTGCACCGGGTCCTGGCGGATCGGGACTACCCCGGGGTCCTGGCCGTGGCCACCCTCAACCGGGTGGTGGGAGGGGGCCTCTCCGCCGCCCCGGACGAGCTGGAGGCGCTCACGGCCCTCCTGGGGGCCCCCGGGGTCGGGGGGGGGACGGCCGGGGTGGAGCGGTGTCGGGCCCTGAGGGATCCGGTGGAGGGGACCCTCTGCTCCCTGGAGACCCTGACTCCCCTCGTCCCTCCCGTGGTGGGGCGGGAGCTGGCGGAAGAGGGTGCCCGGCTCATCACCGGCTACCTTCGTCCCGGCGAGGACCCCATCCCCGGGGTGGCCGGCCTTCCCGGCGCCCCCCGCTACGGCGGAGAGGGGGTCCTCCTCTCCCCCTTCCAGGGCTTCGCCGAGGGGGTCCTGGAGGAGGCCTGGCGCATTCGTGAGCGCCTCCCCCAGGCCTCGGGGGGCGACGGAGAGGCCCCCTCCACGGCGGACTGGACCGATCTCCTGGGACGGGCGGTGGGGCTGGCTCCGGGAGTGGCTTCGGACCAGGTCTTCGCCCGCGTTCCGGGGCTCCGGGCCCTGGCCCTGGACCACCCCGCCCTGGCCGGGCTGGAGGGAGCCAGCCGGGATGGCCAGGCCATCCTGGGGGAGTACCGCGACTTCCTGGGGAGCGTGGCCGCCTCCGCCCGGGGCTTCGCCGACGGCCCTTCCGGCGCCGGGGAGATGGACCCCGCCCGAGGGGCGTTGGAATGGGCGGCCCAGCGCTCCTTCGTGTACCTGGCCTCCCGCTCCGCCTCGGGGGCGGGCGTGCAGACGGGGGTGGCCCAGCGGATCCAGGCACTGGGGAACGCAGCGGTGGATCTCCACCGGGAGAGTCGCACCTTCTCCGCCAACCTCTCGGCCATGGGGCAGCAGGCGGCGGTCCTGGCCCTGAGCGGGAACGTCTTCGGTCTGGCCGCCGGCGTGGCCGCCTTCTTCGAGCTCACCCCCGGAGCGTTCGGTGGGGGAGCCGCGGGGGAGGTTCGGGCCCTCCGGGAGGCGGTGGACGGCGTCCGCGAGGAGATGGAGACCCGGTTCGACGCCCTGGACGTCCGTCTGGACGAGGTATTCGAGGTGCTGGATACCCGGTTTGCCACCCTGGAGACCCTGGTGGCGGGGAACCACGCCCAGGTCCGGGCGGACCTGGCGGGCCTCCAGGCGGACCTCTCCGCCCTGGCCCGCCGCCTGGACCGGATGGAGTCCACCCTCACGGCCTACCTGGAGGCGGGGTTCGACCGGGACCACGCCCGGACGCTGGTGCGATGCCTGGAGCACAGGGAGCGACACCTCCCCCCCTTCGACCGCATGGAGTTCCCGGTCTTCTCGGGCTGCCTCACCGAGTTCCGGGTCCGGGGGGCCCAGGACGCCCGGGACGCGCTCCTCTCGGACCGCACCACCCCGGTGGACGATGCCTCGCTGGCCCAGGCCCTGGTCGACCTCTCGGCGGAGAACCTGGCCCGGCGCCTTCCCCTCCTGGCCCGGGCCGCCGAGCAGCGCCTGGGGTACCCCGGGCTCCGGGGAGGGCGGGGAGGGGCGAACCCGGTGGAGTGGGCGGTGGCCAGCCAGGCCTATCTCACCATGCTCCAGGACTGGCCGGAGCTCGCCCGATCCGTGGCGCCGGGCGACCTGGAGGCCCTCCTGGCCACCGGCTTGGAGGTCCAGGCCATGCTCCGGGCCATCCTGGAGGACCCCTCCACGGGTCAGGCGGGGGCGCTCCTCGTGCGGGGAGCGGACCACTACCGGGGCCATCTGGAGACCCTCACCGATGAGGCGGATCGCCTGGCCCGCCGCCATCAGCAGGCCCAGCTCCTCCGTGTGGACCCGGCCTCCCTCCTCACCGGGATCCGACCCGACGCCCCGAATGCGGCCCAGCGCCCGGTCCTCCCCGCCCCCCGGTGGGTCACGGCCGCCGTCCCCCAGGAGGTCCGGACCGCGGCCGTCCTGGCCCTGGACGAGCCCTCCCTGGTCTACCGCACCATCCCGCAGGACAGCGTGCTCCGGGAGAACGTCCGGCGCCGATTCCTCTTCGGGCGACGCCACGACCGCCTCACCTTCACCCGGACCCGGATGGAGGTGGAGCTCCGCCTGGGGGACGGTCGGGTGGTCTCCACCTGGCGGAGTGGAGGACCCCCGGTCCTCCGGCGGGTGGAGGAGATGGCCGGCGGCGTGACCAGCGACCGGGTCCGCTCCACCCAGGATCCCATTCCCGATCCGGAGGGCCACTTCCTGCAGGCCCTCTGGCCCGACCTCTCCCGGGAGCTGCATGTCTGGGCCTACACCCCCCCCCGCCTCGACCTCCTGGAGGAGCTGGAATCCGAGATCGAGGGGGAGCTCCGTCGGTTCGAATCCGCCTCCCTGAACCGGGTCTTCACGGCCGTCTGTCAGCCGGATGGGACCCCTTCGGGACTGGATCCGGTGGACCAGGAGTCCGCCCTCCGGATGCGCGAGGCGCTCCAGGGGCTCACCGGAGCCCGAGCCCTGCTCCGGGGCTACGTGGGGTTGGCGCTTCCCGCCGCCCTGGAGGAGGACCCGGTCCTGCGGGAGCTCCTCATGGGCAGCGATGGGCTCCTGGACGAAGCCGCGCTCTGCCGGGCCGTGTCGGCTGGGGAGAGCGCCCTCCGGGTCGTCTGGCTCGAGGAGGAGCCCCAGGAACGGGCTCGGCACCTGGAGGAGGCCCTGACCGCCGCACTGACCCGGAACCCGGTTCCCACCGGGACCCTGTCCACGGTGGACGCCACCGTCCAGCAGCTTCGCGCCGCCATCCGGATCCAGCAGCTCCGGGCCCGGGTGGCACGGGGGGAGGGAGGGGTTCCCGGGGTGGGAGAGAGGTGAGGTCGCATCCGCCCTCCATGGGGAGTGCGGCAGGGGCCGGACCCTACTAGCCGTCCCCCCGGAGGGATCCTCCGCCGCGTCGACGCCCGACCGCAGGAGGCCCGCCCAGGGGGGGAGTGACCACGGCGATCCGGAGGGTGGCCGCCGGGGCCACCGCCAGACCGCTCACCGGCCCCACCAGGGGCTCGAGCTCCAGGATGGGGTGCCACGGGACCGCGGCATCCCCGGTGGACCGGAAGAGGGTTCCGTCCCGGAGGAGGAGCGCGGTCACCGGCGAGAGCCAGGCCACCTCCCCGCCCCCCATGGGAAGCTCGGCCACCTCCGAGACCTCCCCGGTGGCTCCATCCAGGCGGCGGAGGACCGGTCGGGTCGGGTCCGACCGATCCTCGAAACCCACGGCTGACGTCCCGGGAATGGGCTCCAGCCATGGCCCGACTCCCCCCTGGATCCGTCTCGGCTCCCCCCCTGGAAGATCGGCCAGGTAGAGCACCGGAAGCGGCTCGCCCTCGATCCCCCGGACCAGGACCGCCCGCTCCGGGGAAACCCACGCGTGCGCCTGGATGTCGTCGAGCTCCGGGAAGAGGGGGGTGGGGGCTGCGGGAGGACCCTCCTCGGCCGGATCGTACCGATGGAGGCTTCCTCCCGGCGGGGAGGTCGACGCCTGGTCCTCCCTGCCCGTCCCGCCGGTGGCGACGTGGATCACCGTCACCCCCTGGCCTCCCGGGACGCTCCGGGGGCCGACGCCGGCGGCGGGGAGCGAGCGGACCCACTCCCGGCGGTCCTCCAGGTCGTCGAAGAGGACAAGGCTCGGGGGCTCCCCGGAGGCGGGGTCCCCCGGAAGGGTGAAGATCAGCCGGTGGGGATCCAGGAAGTGGGGATGGTCCCCACCGCCCGGGGAGCCGCCCACCTCCCGCATGGAGCCGGCATGGACGTGATCCAGGTGGGGGTAGAGGTCCAGGATGAGGATCCGGCCATCGGGCTCTCCTGCCTGGCCCGCGTCCCCGGGCAGGACGGATCCGGACGCGCCGGACCCCGGAAGGAGGCACAGGAGCGCTCCCGCGAGGAGCGGCGCGGCAGCGCCCCGGAGGGAGCGGCTGTGGGGAGCGGGGGGAAGGAGAGCCGACATGGTGGGAGTTCCTGAGGGCTCCTACCGCGCGTCCTCCCCGCTGGGTCCCACCGGGCGGGGAGAAGCCGGGAGATCCACCTGGGCCGATCCGGTGGTGCCGGTGGAATCCGGCACCCGCGATCCTCCCGGGAGATCCCGGGTATGGGGGGACAGGTCCGTCCGCGGCGGAAGGGGCCTGCCCTGCTCCACCGCCGTGATCCCTCGGCCTCGGCCCCCGTTTCCGCCCATGAACCGGTCGCTCCTCCCCCCCGGAATCCGCTTCCCCGGAAGCCGTCCCCTCCCCTCCGGGCTTCGGCTCTCGGCTCCCCTCTCCATCCTCCCCCTCTTGGCTCTCCTTGCGTGCGCCCCGGACGACGGGGCGCCGGAGGCCACCCGCACCGGCCCCGTGACCCTGGCCACCCTGGAGGAGGCCGCGGCCCGGATCACCGCCCAGGGGATCCGCGCCGACACCGAGATCCTCTCGGCGGACAGCATGGAGGGGCGGGCCCCCGACACTCCGGGGGAGGAAAGGGCCGTGCGCCACATCGAGAACCGGTTCCGGGAGATGGGCCTGGAGCCGGTGGGGGCGGAGGGGTACCGCCTCCCGGTGGAGCTCCTGTCCATGACGAAGCGCCTGGATCGCTCCACCGCCACCGTCACAGGGCCCGACGGTCCCCTGGACCTCGTGCCGGAGGTCAACTTCACCTCCTTCTCCACGGCGGAGGAGGCGGTGGTGGAGCTGGAAGAGCTTCCCCTGGTCTTCGTGGGCTACGGGGTGGAGGCGCCGGAGTATGGGTGGGACGACTTCAAGGG
>JBJHCB010000067.1:0-9957 GCA_050485805.1 Gemmatimonadota bacterium
CCCCTCCCCCTTCAAGGCCGGATGCCCCTTCCCCCCCTGGGACAGGCCCCGGAGAAAGGATTCCATGTCCCCCTGGAGTCCCATTCGTGGTTCGATCCCCCGTGCATGAAGGACACCGAGTCCCTCCCGCATGATGGCCTCCATGGCCTCCCGGTGGACCGGATCCTGGTAGGCCCGCTCCACCCAGACGTCGGTGAGGGCCATCCACGCATTGGAGAGGTTCAGGAGGAGCTTCCCCCACTTCCAGGCCATGACGTCGGGATCGAGCCAGACCCGGAACCCGGCGCCCCGGAGGAGGTCGGCCACCCCTTCCACCACGGGATCCACCCCCCGGGGCACCCCGCCAAGGGCGAGCTCGTCGCTCCGGGTGCGGACCACCTCACCGGGGCCTGAGATGCGGGCGCTGAAGTTCACCACCCCCCCATAGACCCGGGGGAAGGCCTCCGCCGCCCAGGCCTCGTTCCGGACCGCGTTCTGGAGGCAGAAGACGGGGGTCTCCCGAGGCATCCCGGACAGGGAAGCAAGGAGCCCGGGAGTCTGCTGGGTCTTGCAGGTCAGGAAGAGGATCTCGCCTCCCTCCCACTCCAACTCATCCGGGTGGGTCACCGCTTCCACGGGGACCTCCGCCCGGCCTCCTGCCCCGGTCACCCGGAGCCCCCGCTGGCGGATGGCCCGGACATGGGTGGCGCGGGTCACCAGGACCACGGGCACCCCGGAACGGACCAGGAAGGCCCCCAGGGCCATCCCGACGGCACCCGCTCCGCCGATCACCACACGCCCGCCGCTCACCTCATTCCCGATTTCCGGCGCCCTCCCCTCACTCCACCTGGTTCCGGACCGGCGCCAGGGAGAGGATGTAGACGGCGATGGCCCTCCGGTCCTCCGGGGTGAGGTACCCGGTCCCATGGTTGATCACCTCCGCCATGGAACCGCCTGCGAAGTCCCCCTCGGGGGTCATGCCGAATTCGAGGTAGCGCTCCAGGTGACGCTGGCTCCATCCGGCGATGCCCGTGTCGTCCGGAGTGATGTTGGGGGCAGGCTGGCCGTCCGGTCCCTCGGAGGTTCCGGCATACCTGCGGTTCGCCACGATGGACCCGGTGCGGGTCCGGGGGCTGTGGCATTCGGCGCAGTGGGCCACCGCCTGGGAGAGATACGCGCCCCGGTTCCACTCCTCGTCCCGATCCGGATCCGCCGCGAACCGCCACTCCCGGAAGTTCAGGGTCTTCCAGGCCGCGAGCCCGGGACCCAGGGTGGCGAACCATCGGAGGTCGTGGGGGCGATTCTCCTGGCCCACGGGAGGTAGCGCCTGGAGGAAGGCGTACAGATCGTCCAGGTCCCCCTCCGTCATGCCCGTGAACGAAGTGTACGGAAAGGAGGGGTAGAAGTGGGACCCGTCGGGAGACCTCCCCTCCCGCATGGAGCGGACGAAGTCGTCCCGGCTCCACCCCCCGATCCCCGTCTCCCGGTCCGAGGTGATGTTGGTGGAATGGAAGGCCCCGAAGGGACTGGGAACCTCCTTGCCGCCCGCCATGAAGCCCGCCGGATCCGCCGGGTCCTCGGTGTGGCACACCACACAGTTCCCCGCCCGGGCCAGGTAGGCGCCCCGCTCCACCGGATCCTCCGAGGAGGGATCGCCCCCCATCTCCCAGACCGGAACGGAGTCGGCCAGGGGCACACGAGCCGTGGACATTCCGGCCAAGGACGCGCCGGCCACGGGGGCCGCGCCCAGGGCGGGGTTCGCGGGCACCGCCCAAAGGAGGGCCAGGGCCCCCGAGCCCAGGCCCAGGACCGCCAGGGCCAGGAGCGGGGCACTGAACCGCCCCCCACCCCCGCCCCGCCGGGGGACCGACTCAGTTCCGGTAGTCCTCATGACATGCCCCACAGGTCTCCCCCAGGCCCCGGAAGGCCTGGACCATGGCACCCCGGTTCCCGCCCTGGATGGCCTCTTCCAGGGCCCGGGCCCGCTGGGCCGTGGTGCCGGCCCGCTCCACGTAGACCCCCCAGGTCTGCCAGATCTCCGGTCTCGCCGCGCTCTCCTCGTGGTTCGTCCCCTCGGGGAAGAAGGCGGGGATGTCGGCCAGGAGGGTGGCCAGGGCCGAGCCGTGCATGGGGAGCATGTCCTCGAAGGGAAGACCGTCCACCAGGATGGCGGCCGTGGCCCGCAGGTGGCCGCTGGCGGCCCGCATCACGCCCTTCCGGTGGTCTATGATGGCCTCCACGTCCTGCCCCACCAGGAGCTCCGGGACCCCAGGTGCCGGAGAGGGTCGGTGGGTGCCATCCGACGCCTTCAGGCCCGCCGCCACGACCAGGATGGCCAGCGAGGCGGAAAGGAGATAGGTGGGGAGGGTTGGGCGCATACGGGGCTCCTGGGGCGCGAGGGGGAGAGCGATCTGGGAGAATCGCTGCAGAGTACGCCGGCGGTGCCCGGCAATCAAGAAGGCCCCCATGGACACCTGGTTCGGGGATGGCCACCTTCCCAACCTCCGCCACGGTTACCGCTGCGGAACCACGACCCCCTCCCTCCCACGCTCCCCCCCGGATCCCCATGCCTCCATCCTCGCTCCGGATCTGGGTGGACGCCGACGCGGCACCCCGGGATGTGCGGGAGATCGTGTTCCGGGCCGCGAAGCGACTCGAGCTCGAGACCCTGCTGGTCTCCAACCAGCGCCTCCACACGCCGCCCGGGAACCCCTGGGTCTCTGCGGTGCGGGTGGCCGGGGGACCGGACGTGGCCGACCGGCACATCGTGGAGCAGGCCGATCCGGGGGACCTGGCCATCACCGCCGACATCCCCCTGGCGGCGCTGCTGGTGGAGAAGGGCGTACGCACCCTGGACCCCCGTGGAGAGGAATACACGCCGGAGAACATCGGGGAGCGCCTGTCCATCCGGGATTTCATGGACGCCCTGAGGAGCACGGGGGTGGAGACCGGTGGTCCCAAGCCCCGGGGCCAGCGAACCACCCGGGAGTTTGCCGCCGCCCTCGACCGGATCCTCACGGCGGCCCTTCGGGATCGGTAGGCGCCCTCCACCGGCACCCCCCCCGGCCGGCCATTCGTCCATTGAGCGGATTCCTTGCTCCCGGCCCCTCCCCGGGGTACCGTGGGGCCTAGGCTCCACGGCCCGCCCCTTGGGCTCCGGCCACGGTTTGTCCGTCCCCCCCCGCCCACCGATCCCCGGAGGTCGTCATGGCGCAGGTCCGCGTGCTCGTTGGAACCCGGAAGGGCGCCTTCCTCCTCACCGCCGACGAGGGAAGGACGGAGTGGACCATCGAGGGCCCCCACTTCGCCGGGTGGGAGATCATGCACGTCCAGGGGTCCCCCGCGGACCCGGATCGCCTCTGGGCCTCGCAGTGGACGGACTGGTTCGGCCAGGTGGTGCAGCGCTCCGACGACGGGGGGCGGAGTTGGGAGGCGGTGGGGAACGAGTTCCCCTACGACGGCGTCCCCGGGACCCACCAGTGGTACGACGGGACCCCCCACCCCTGGGAGTTCAAGCGGGTGTGGCACCTCGCCCCGCACCCCACCGAGCGGGACACCGTCTACGCCGGGGTGGAGGACGCCGCCCTTTTCCGCTCCACCGACGGCGGGGGGAGCTGGACGGAGCTCTCGGGGCTCCGGACCCACTCCACGGGAAGCACATGGGCCCCGGGGGCCGGTGGGCTCTGCCTCCATACCATCCTGCAGGACCCGGCAAACCCCCGGCGCATGGTGGTGGCCATCTCGGCGGCGGGAGCGTTCCGTTCCGAGGACGGGGGAGAGAGTTGGCAGGTGGCCACCGGGGGACTCCGCTCCGACTTCCTTCCCGAGCCGGAGGCCCCGGTGGGGCACTGTGTCCACAAGGTGGCCATGCACCCCTCCCGCCCCGACACCCTTTTCATGCAGAAGCACTGGCACGTATGTCGGAGCGACGACGGCGGGGCCCACTGGACGAAGGTGAGCGGGAACCTCCCCTCCGACTTCGGCTTCCCCATCGCCGTCCACGCCCACGAGCCGGAGACGATCTATGTGGTCCCCATCCTGAGCGATTCCATGCACTACCCCCCGGACGGGCGTCTCCGGGTCTACCGGAGCCGGACCGGTGGGACCGAGTGGGAGCCCCTCACCCGGGGACTCCCCCAGGCGGACTGCTACGTGAACGTGCTGCGGGACTGCATGGCAGTGGACACCCTGGACCGATGCGGTGTCTACGTGGGCACCACAGGCGGACAGCTCTACGCCTCAGCGGACGAGGGGGACAGCTGGACGGCGGTGGCGGAGCATCTCCCCCCCATCCTCTCGGTGGAGGTCCAGACGCTGCCGTGAGAGACCACGCCCTGGGGGACCACGGAAAGGAGCCCCACGGCCCGGAGGTCCGGGTGCTCCTCCCCGTCCATCTCCGGACGCTGGCGGGAGTGGAGGGGGAGATGCGGGTCGCGGTGGCGCCGCCCGCCACCCTCCAGGGGGTCCTGGATTCCCTGGAAGCCTCCCACCCCGTCCTGCGCGGGACCATCCGACCCCATGGTGGAGGCGATCGGCGTCCCCTGGTCCGCTTCTATGCCGACGGGCAGGATCTGAGCCACCGCTCCCCCTCCCTCCCCCTTCCGGAGGCGGTGGCGTCGGGGGCGGAGCCGCTCCTGGTGGTGGGGGCCATCGCCGGGGGATGACCGCTCAGGGGTACGGCGCCTGCCTCCTGCTCCTACGTCACCGCACGTAGCTCCCGGCCTCCCGGGGACCCCCATCCTGGACATGGATCGCCAGGGTCCGCGTCTGCGGGCTCCGCGCTTCCACCGCCTCCGGCGGACGGCCCTTTCCAGGGAGGTTCCCCATGCGTCCCCTCGCCCTGCGGTTTCCACCCCTCCTCCTCGGCCTCTCCCTCCTGACCGGTTGTCTCGAGGACAGCCCCACCCCCCTCAGCCCCTCCGGACCCGGGGCGCAGGCGGCGCATCCGTCCGCACCGGCCTCCGTCCCCACCACTGTCCTCACCCGGAACCTCTACCTGGGCGGCGACATCAGCCCCCTCCTGGGCCCGGGTGACCCCCTGGAGGCCGCCGCCGCGATCTGGGAGCAGATCCTCTCCACCGACTACCCCACCCGGGCCGCCGGCCTCGCCGACGAGATCCTGACGTCCCGGGCGGACGTGGTGGGCCTGCAGGAGGTGACCCGCTACACCGCCGGGATGGAGGACGCGGAAGGCTTTCCCCAGGGCCCCCTGCTGGATTTCCTGGCCATCCTCCAGCTCCAACTCCAGGCCCGGGGCGCCCTGTACCGCGTGGCAGTGGAGCAGCCGGGCACCCGGGTGGCCCTTCCCGTTCCCCTGGGCGGCACACCGGTCCTCATCGGGTATCAGGACGGACTGGCCATCCTGGTCCGGGAAGGTGTCGAGTTCCGGGAGCCGCGTTCCGGACGGTTCTCCGCATCCCCACCCCCGGGATTCACCGCCGGGATCCCCTTCCTCCGGGGGTGGACCTCGGTGGAGGTCCGGGCCGGAAACGGCTGGTACCGCTTCGTGAACACCCACCTGGAGATCCAGGCGTTCGCGCCGGTTCAGCTGGCGCAGGCCCTGGAGCTCCTCTCCATCCTGGAGGAGGAGCCGCTTCCCACCGTCCTCCTGGGAGACCTGAACTCCGCGGCCAATCCCTCGGCTCCGGCCGACCGGAAGACGGCCACCTACCCGGCCTTCCTGGACGCGGGGTTCGTGGATCTCTGGACCCGGTCCAACGATCCGGACGCCGGGCTGACCTGCTGCCATGACCCGTCGCTGGACAACAGCTCCGCCGGGTTCGACCAGCGGCTGGACCTGATCCTCGCCCGCAACCTTCCCACCGGGGCCGGGTTCGCCGGGGATGCCCACCTGCAGGTGGTGGGAGATCGTCCGGGAGACCGCATGAGCACGGAGGATGGGCGCCTCCTCTGGCCTTCGGACCACGCCGGGGTGGTGGGGCGCCTCCGCCTTCCTCCGGGGCTCCTGGCCCGGGAGTGAGGGACCCTTTCGCGAGGGGGGGACGGGGGCATGCGTGTCCCCGCCCCTCCCTCCGCCCCTCCCGGCCGTTTACCTCACCCGCGCCCGGATGGCATCGAAGGCCGCTTCATCGGTGGTGAGGTTCCCCAGCGATCCCATTCCCCCGATGATCTCCTCCGCCCGCTGGATCCGCTCCTCCGTGGCCGGATGCGAGGCGAAGATGCGCTCCACGCTCCCGGGTTCCCGCTGCCGGAGCTCCAGGAGGCGCTGGAAGAAGGTCACCATTCCCCTGGGGTGGTAGCCCGCGTCCGCCGTGTACCGGATCCCCAGCTCATCGGCCTCCAGCTCGTCCTCCCGGGAGGAGCGGGCCATGGCCCCGGCCGCGGCGATGCTGGCCGCGATCTCGGCCAGGAGCCCCGGATCCTGCCCCAGGATGAGGCCCGCCAGAACGGCCACACCGTACTGCTGGGAGAGGCGTCGGGTGCCGTGTCGGGCCACTCCGTGCCCCACCTCGTGGGCCACCACCGCCGAGAGCTCGGCGGCGTTCTCCGCCGCGGCGATGAGGCCGGTGTTGATGTAGACCAGGCCCCCCGGGGCGTTGAAGGCATTGACGGCCTCGTCCTCCACCACGTGGAAGCGCCATTCCAGATCTGCCATGGGCGTCCGGGCCACCACCCGTTCGCCCATCTCCCGGACATACCGATTCACCTGCGCATCCCCGGAGAGGGTGAGCTGCTGGGCCAGCTCCGCCTCGATCTCCCGGCCCAGCTCCCACTCCTGCTCGATGGAGATGAGGTTGAAGCCCCCGAGCCCGAGGGACGCACATCCCCCCAACACCCCCAGGGAAACCAGGGGGGCCAGAACTCGCCACCCACCTCGCCGCGGGACCCGCATGCTCATCCTCCTGTCCGGTCGGTCGTTCGATGGTCGTTTGAGCTTTCGGACCAGATATTCGCAAGGCGTGTGCCGGGGGATGCGGGGCGGGAGTCCCACCGACCGGCGCCTGCGGGAACCGACATCGTGTAGATTTTGCGCGGTGGGTCCGTGAACTTCCCGGTCCGTGAGCGGGGCAACCCACCCCGGCGCGGGTTGCCCCGGGCGCTCGGGAGGCCCACCATGGAGCGGTGGTCCGGGTCACATCCCCCTTCCCTCGCCTCCGGTGGCTCCATGGAACCCCTCTCCCCCCACTCCTTCACCGAGCGGATGCTGGGCGCCGCCCGCATCGATCCGGCCATCTACACCGAGGTGGAGCACGACACCGGTGCCACCGGCCAGGCCGCCGGGGTGGTGGCCATCGTGGCGGTCTGTTCCGCCATCGGAGGCGCGGGAGCGGGGGCCCCCGGAATGCTCTCCGCCATCATGGCGGCGCTCCTGGGGTGGCTCCTCTGGGCGGGTGTGACCTACCTCATCGGGGACAAGCTCCTGGGCGGCACCGCCACCTGGGGGGAGCTCCTCCGGGCCCTGGGGTTCGCCCAGGCGCCGGGGGTCCTGTACCTCTTCGCGGTCATCCCCTTCCTGGGGTGGCTCGTCCGCCTGGTGGTGGGGATCTGGATCCTGATCTGCGGAATCGTGGCGCTCCGCGAGGCGCTGGACATCTCCACCGGGCGGGCCATCCTCACCGCCGTCCTGGGGTGGATCGCCATGATGGTGGTGTCCGGGATCATCCTCGCCATGGGCCTCGCGGCAGCGGGAACATCCCCCTTCTGAGGGCTCCGGCGCCTCAGCCGCTCACCCTCCACGGCTCCGGGGCCGAGCCCACCCGCTCGGCCTCAGGCCTCCTCCACGTTCCGGCTCAGCTCCCGGAGCTTCGGGGTGAAAAGGATCCCCTGGATCCCGGCGGGCGTCCCGGGATTCCCCTGGATGACGAAGTTCTGGTCCACGTCGAAGTCCACCAGGATCACGTTGATGGTGCCGCCCTCGGTGGTGACCGGCTCGGCCAGGTCCACCTTGATCCCGGTCTGGGCTCCGCTGGGGATGAAGAGGGAGCGGGTCTGGCTTCCGTCGGCAAACTCGTACCCGTCCCGGAGCGTGATCTCGGCCCGGCCCACGATCATCCGGAGCTGGTTGTACTGCCCCCCCGGGACCTCCACCTCGCCGGTCAGGTCGGCCGTGACGCCGTCCCGGAGGGTGAGGAGGTCATACGCGAGGGGGTTGTCCGGGTCGTTGAAGAGATCCACGAAGGGGGGGCCCTGCTCCGGGTCCTCCTCTCCGGGAATGAGGTACACCCGGGGGATCTCCACCCACGCCTCGGCGATGTAGTCCGCCGGCGCGTCGGTGAGGAGGATCTTCACGAAGGCCGCCTCCTCGGAGGCGCTGGGGTTCGAGTCGCACCCCGCGGCCAGCACCAGGACCGCGGCCGCGACGAGGGAGGTCAGGACGGATCGCTTGAACATGGGGGTCTCTCGGGTTCGGGGCTTCGCGTCGGGAACGGAGGGGGGAGGTCAGGAACCGCCGCCAGGGGGGCCGCCGGGAGGCCCACCCGGGGGGCCGGAAGGGGGACCTCCCCCTCCCGGAGGCGAGGGGGGCCGCCCCTGGCCGGGGGCGGGGACGGACTCCGGGGGACCGGTCCTCACCCCTTCCGGGGGGCCTCCACGGCCCGGCACCGGCATCCCGAACGGGGGACCGGCCGCACCGGGGAGGTTCGCCAGCCCCTCCGGCCCCCGGGCGAGGGCCGCCTGCACCCGCTCAAGGGCGTGGGCGGGCACGGTGCCCTGCTGGACCAGATGGGTGAGGGCCGCGATGGCCACGGCCCGCTGCTCCCCCGGGGCGGAGGCGGCGATCTCCCGCAACACCGCCTCACTCACCCCTGAGCCCAGGGCGTCGGCTCCCACCCCCAGTTGGGCCGCATCCACCCCCCCGGGAACGCCATCCATGGCGGCCGCCGCCCGGGAGAGACCTCCCAGCCGAGCCTCCACCGCCGCGGCGATCCGGTCCATGGGCACACCCTTCGCCCGTCCTTCCTCCACCTTGCTCTCGAGGAGCCAGATGGGAATGCCCGCGTCCTGGGCCCGGGCCATGGCCGATCCGATCCGGTCCTCCGGTGTCTGGGCACCCAGCATCGCAGGCGCCAGGAGGGCCAGCAGGGGCAGCAGGGCCGTGGGCCCCGTCCATCGCTTGGTCTTCATGTCCTCTTCGCTCGTACCGGGTTGATCGGTCCGGAGGAGGGGCCACCGCCTTCCTCCAGGGGCTGTGGGGGGCCGCGGGTGGGTGGAATGGGCGCGCCCCCGCCTTCATCTACGTAGACGACGGGGGCCCCGCTCCGGTCACATCGGGAGCCTCCACCCCCAGTTCCAGTGGGCCCCGGAGGGCCTCGCGGAGCGCTTCCCGGGCGCGGTGGACCCGCATCTTCACCGCGCTCACCGAGACCTCCGCCATCGCGGCCATCTCCTCGTACGAGAGCCCTTCCACGTGGCGGAGGACGAACGCCTCCCGCTGGTCCGGGGGAATGCCTTCCAGGGCCTGGTTCACCAACCTCCCCATGGTGAGCTGCTCCACCTCCTCCTCGGGCCCCGCCCCGGGGTCCGGGATCCCGGGGGACAGCGGCTCGCGACGCCGCACCCGGGCGCTCTTCAGGTGGTCCAGGCAGCGGTTCCGGAGGATACTCCCCAACCAGACCCGGAACCGGTCGCGCTCCCGGAAGCCGTCCAGCTTCTGGAAGGCCCGGAGACAGGCATCCTGGACCAGGTCCCGCGCCGTGTCCTCGTCCACGCCCATGGAGAGGGCCTGGCGGAAGAGGGTGGTCTGGTACCGGCGAACCAGGAGGGCGAAACGCTCCCTCCGACCCGCCAGGACCTCCGCCACCAGGGCGTGGTCCGAGGGACGCCAGGGGATGCGCCCCCCTCCGGCCCCCCCCCCGGTGCCTTCGTCCTCCCATCGTTCCGCAAAGCCGGGGACCCGGTCCACCAGGTGCGGGGGGATCACGGGGAGCCCCCTTCGCCGGGGATCAGGATCACGGCCAGCCCCCCCCCCCAACCCGCCGGGCGCCCGGTGGGCCAACCCCCCCGCCCCCACCAACATAC
>JBJHCB010000068.1:0-9909 GCA_050485805.1 Gemmatimonadota bacterium
TGCGGGACCTCCTGGAGGAGGAGGCGGGGGGCGATGACCGGGCGGCCCTGGCCCTCCGGATCTACGCGTATCGGATCCGCAAGTACGTGGGAGCCTATGCCGCGGCCCTGGGGGGTCTGGACGCGGTGGCGTTCACCGGAGGGGTGGGGGAGAACGCCCCGTCCATCCGGAGCCGGGTCCTGGAGGGGATGGGATACCTGGGGCTGGAGGTGGACCCGGCAAGGAACGAGGAGCTCACGGGCGGGCGCGAGGGTCCGTTCCACTCCGGAAGCTGCGCCTGCCTGGTCATCCGGAACGGTGAGGAGCTCACCATTGCCCGGGAGACCGAAGAGGTGGTGGCCCGGGAGCGTTGACACTGGTCGCCAGGTTTCGGTAGTTTTCCGGTCTATGTTCAGGGTCAACCTCGCGGACCTCGACCGGTCCGGAAGGCAGGAAATCGAGGGGGGAGTCGCCCCCGATTCCCCCCTCTGGGAGGAATTGGACCTGACCCTGGTCGCCCCGGTGCGGGTGTCCCTGGCGGTGACGGCCCCCTCCTCGGGGCAGGTGTGGGTCCGGGGCGAGATGGAAACGGCGGTCTCCAAGGAGTGCCGGCGGTGCCTGGAGCCGGTGGAGGTCCCGGTCCGGGAGCCGCTGGACCTGGTTTGGATCACCCCGGACGAGTACGGGAACGAGGAGGATGGAGAGCTTCGGGTCCTTGAGGCCCAGGCCTCGGAGCTGGACCTGGAGCCGGCCATCCGGGAGGAGTTCCTCCTGGTGGTCCCCCGGTTCGTGCTCTGTCGGGAGGAGTGCCGCGGCCTGTGCCCCAGGTGCGGTGCGAACCGGAACCACGAAGAGTGTGATTGCACGCCGGAGGAGGCGGATCCCCGATGGGACGCGCTCCGGTCCATGACGCGCGAAAGCGAATAGGGAGCGAACCATGGCGGTCCCCAAGAAGCGGACGTCCAAGCAGCGGCAGCGGAAGCGTCGGACCCACTACAAGGCCGATGCGGTTGCGGTGCATTCCTGCGCCCGCTGCGGCGACCCGAAACAGCCGCACCGGGTCTGTCCCGCGTGCGGGTACTACCGGAACGAGTCCGTCCTCGAGGTCGAGCTCGACTGACCGGGAGGCGGGCGATGCGGATCGCCCTGGATGCCCTGGGCACCGATGACGCGCCGGCTCCCGAGATCGAGGGGGCCCTGGGCGCGCTGGAGGATGGTGGAGACGATCTGGCCATCCTCCTGGTGGGGGACGCCCCTCGACTCGAGGAGGAGTTGGCCGGGTACGGGTCCGACATCCCCCGGGACCGGATCGAGGTGGTCCACGCCCCCGATCGGATCCTCCCGGGAGAGTCCCCGGCTGCGGCGGTCCGGCGGCGCCCCCACTCCTCCATCGTCGCCGGGATCCGCCTCCAGAAGGAGGGGCGGGCCCACGCCTTCGTGAGCGCCGGCTCCACCGGCGCCGTCATGGCCGGCTCCCTCATCTTCCTCCGCCCCCTCCCGGGAGTGGATCGGCCGGCCATCGGCACGCTCCTCCCCACCGCCGCCGGCCCCACCCTGATGCTGGACGCCGGGGCGAACGTGGACTGCAAGCCCCGTCACCTCCTCCAGTTCGCCCGGCTGGGTCACATCTACGCCCAGGATCTCATGGGGGTGGAGCGCCCACGGGTGGCCCTCCTGAACATCGGAGAGGAACCGGAGAAGGGGAACGAGTTGGCCCTGGACACCCACGCCCTGCTCCGGGACGCCCCGGGGATCCACTTCACCGGGAATGTGGAGGGCAGGGACATCATCCGCGGCGCCTGCGATGTCCTGGTCTGCGACGGCTTCGTGGGGAACGTCCTCCTGAAGTTCTACGAGTCGGTGGCGGAGTTCATCGTGGGCCTTCTCCATCGGGAGATGGATCGGGTGGGGGCCGAACTGGACGTGCGCGGGGCCTTTCGGGTCCTGGACTACAGCGAGTACGGGGGTGCGCCCCTCCTGGGGGTGAACGGGGTCACCGTGATCTGCCATGGCAGCTCCACCCCTCGCGCCATCCGGAACGCCATCGCGGTGGCGGCCCGTGCCGTCACCTCCCGCATGGTGGACCACATGGCCCGCGACCTGGACCGTCCCGAACCACCCGACCCGAGCTGACCATGTCCCTCGCGCTCCTCTTTCCCGGCCAGGGATCCCAGTTCGTGGGCATGGGTCGGGATCTGGCCGACGCCATCCCGGTGGCGGCAGAGACCTTTCAGGAGGCGGATGCCATCCTGGGCCTCGCCCTCTCCCGCCTCCTCTGGGAGGGCCCGGAGGAGGAGCTGGTCCTGACGCGGAACGCCCAGCCCGCCATCCTGGTGCATTCGGTGGCGGCCCTCCGGGCGGCGGGTCCGCAGCTCGGAGCCCCCGCCATGGCCGCCGGACACTCCCTGGGTGAGTTCTCCGCCCACGTGGCCGCGGGCACCCTCTCCTTCCCCGACGCCCTCCGGGCCGTGCGTCGACGGGGGGAGCTCATGTACGAGGCCGGTACCCGGCGCCCAGGCACCATGGCAGCCCTCCTGGGCCTGGAGGACGAGGCGGCGGAAGCCCTCTGCCGGGATGCTTCCCGGGGCGAGAAGTCGGTGGTGGTCCCGGCCAACCTGAACTCGGCGGGGCAGGTGGTGATCTCCGGCGACGTGGACGCCGTGGAGCGGGCCATGGCGGCAGCCCCCGAGGCAGGGGCCCGGCGGGTGGTCCCCCTCACCGTCTCGGGAGCCTTCCACTCCCCCCTCATGGAGCCGGCCCGGGCAGGTTTGGCCGCCTTCCTGGGCGAGGTGGAGATGCGGGACCCCGAATTCCCGGTCATCTCCAACGTCTCGGCGGCCCCCGTCTCCACCGCCGACGAGGCCCGGGCCCTCCTGGTGGAGCAGCTCACCTCGCCGGTCCGCTGGTCGGCTTCGGTGGCCGCCATGACCGAGGCGGGTGTCGACACCTTCGTGGAGCTGGGGCCCGGAAACGTCCTCACCGGGCTGAACCGGCGGAACGCCCGGGGGATTCCCACCCACGCCTGCGGAACGGCCGGGGAGGTCGCGGCCCTGCCCGCCCCGGCCTGAAGACGGACGACGAGGCGCGGCCCGCAGGCGCCTCTCCGGGAGGCGAGGCCACCCCTCCCCCGTTTCCACCCCCACCCACCCCACGACCATCCTGGAGGAAGCATGGAGCTGAAGGACCGCACTGCACTGGTCACCGGGGGCTCCCGGGGCATCGGACTGGCCATCAGCCAGGCCCTGGCGGAGGGAGGTGCGCGGGTCGCCGTCATCGGGCGGGACGGGGACCGGGCTGCCCAGGCGGCCACCGGGCTTCCGGGAGGAGGACATGCGGGCTTCGGCTGTGACGTGGCCGACCCGGGGCAGGCGGCAGAGACCGTGAAGGCGGCCGAGGCCGCCCTGGGCCCCGTCTCCATCCTGGTGAACAACGCCGGGATCACCCGGGACAACATCCTCCTGCGGCTCAAGGATGAGGACTGGGATGAGGTCATGGCGGTCAACCTCAAGGGCGCCTTCAACATGACCCGTCCCCTCACCCGGGGCATGATGAAGCTCCGGGACGGGGTGATCCTGAACATCACCTCGGTGGTGGGGATCTCGGGAAACCCGGGTCAGTCCAACTACGCGGCCTCCAAGGCCGGACTCATCGGCTTCACCAAGAGCGTGGCCCGGGAACTGGCCTCCCGGAACGTGAGGTGCAACGCCATCGCACCGGGGTACATCGAGACCGATATGACCGGCGCCCTGGACGAGAACCAGACCGCGGCCCTCCTGGAACGGATCCCCCTGGGGCGCCTCGGGAGCCCGGGGGACGTGGCCTCCCTGGTCCGCTTTCTCGCAGGGCCGTCGGCAAGCTACATTACCGGGCAGGTGTTCACGGTGGACGGGGGAATGGTCATCTGACCCCGGCCATCTTCGGCAGGTTCTGGACCCACTTCAACAGACGAGGCTAGGCATGGCGGACGGCATCGGGGCGCGGGTGAAGGAGATCATCGTGAACGAGCTGGGGGTGGAGGCGGAGAAGGTCACCCCCGAGGCGTCCTTCGTGGAGGATCTCGGCGCCGACTCCCTCGATACGGTGGAGCTGGTCATGGCCTTCGAGGAGGAGTTCGGGATCGACATCCCGGACGAGGACGCCGAGCAGATGCGGACCGTGGGCGAAGCCATCAGCTACCTCGAGAAGAACGCCGAGGGCTGATCCCTCCCCCGGGACGGAAAGGGGGCAACGGAACCAGGTGAGGAGGAGGGTTGCGGATGGCTGACGGTTCCCGTCGAAGGGTGGTGGTCACCGGCCTGGGTCTGGTCACGCCGGTGGGCACCGGGGTGGACCAGGCCTGGCCGGCCCTTCTTGAGGGCCGATCCGGGGGGGCCCCCATCTCCCACTTCGAGGCCGACGACCGGTTCGCCACGCGTATCGCGTGCGAGGTCAAGGGCTTCGATCCCTCCGGCGTCCTGGACGCCAAGGAGGTCCGGCGGTTCGATCGCTTCGCCCAGTTCGCCCTGGTGGCCGCCGACGAGGCCATGCGACAGGCGGGCCTCGATGGGCCTCCCGAAGGGGTCGACGCCTCCCGCTTCGGCGTGATCTTCGGGTCGGGCATCGGTGGGATCGGGACCTTCGAGGAGCAGTGCAAGCTCCTCCTGGACCGGGGTCCGGGTCGGGTGAGTCCCTTCTTCGTCCCCATGTTCATCCCCGACATCGCGCCGGGGCTCATCTCCATCCGCTACGGCGCGAAGGGGGCCAACTACACCACGGTCTCCGCCTGCGCCTCCTCCGCCCATGCCATCGGAGAGGCGTTCCGCACCATCGAGCGGGGGGACGTGGACGCCGTCATCGCCGGGGGGACCGAGGCTACCATCACCCCCCTCACCGTGGCGGGGTTCGCGGCCATGAAGGCCATGTCCACCCGGAACGACGAGCCGGAGGCGGCAAGTCGTCCCTTCGACGCCACCCGGGACGGGTTCGTCATGGGAGAGGGAGCGGGATGCCTCATCCTGGAGGCCCTGGACGTGGCTCGGGCCCGGGGGGCCCGCATCCTGGGCGAGGTGTCGGGCTACGGCCTCTCCGCCGATGCGTATCACATCACCGCCCCCGCTCCCGACGGGGAGGGGGCCCAGGCGGCCATGCGCATGGCCCTGGCCGACGCGGGAGCCGCTCCGGACGAGGTGGACTACGTGAATGCCCACGGTACCTCCACCCCCCACAACGATCGGTCCGAGACGGCGGCGATCCGGGCCGTCCTGGGAGCCCGGGCAGACCAGGTGGTGGTGGGCTCCACGAAGTCCATGACGGGCCACCTCCTCGGGGCCGCCGGGGCGGTGGAGACGGTGATCTCCGTCCTCACCTGTCTGGAAGGCCGGATTCCCCCGACCATCAACCTCAGGGAGGCCGACCCCGAGTGCGACCTGGACTACGCCTCTGACGGGGCCCGGGACCGGGAGGTGGGGCTCGCCCTCTCCAACTCCTTCGGATTCGGGGGCCACAACGTGTGTCTCGCGGTCCGGCGCTGGGACTGATCCCTTCCGGCCCCGCGGCGGACGGCCCCATGCGCATCGGCACCGGCTACGACTCCCACCGGTTCGACCCCGACCGGCCCTGCATCCTGGGAGGCATCACGATTCCCGACACGCCGGGGCTGCGGGGATTCTCCGACGGCGATGCCGTGGCGCATGCCGTCACCGACGCCCTCCTGGGGGCAGCGGCAGCGGGAGACATCGGGACCCACTTCCCCCCCGGGGACGAACGGTGGCGGGATGCCGATTCCATGGACCTCCTGCGGCGCGCCGTGGCGGTGGTGGCGGCTCGGGGATACCGGGTGGGAAACGTGGACGTCACGGTGATCTGCGAGGCACCCCGGATCGGCCCGGTGGCCGATGCCATGCGGCGATCCCTGGCGGGCGCCCTGCAGGTGGATGTGGACTCCGTGTCGGTGAAGGGCAAGACCAACGAGGGGATGGGATGGGAGGGGAGGGGGGAAGGGATCGCGGTCCACACCGTGGCCCTCCTCCACCCCGTCGGGTGATCCGCCCCGACGACTGACGGACTTCAGCAGAGGAGGGGTGTGGCCGGCGCCGAATCCTTTCGACTCCACCTGTTCGGAGATTACCTGTCCTTCGAGCGGGGTCTCTCCGGGCGCACCGTCCTGGCCTACAACGGGGACGTGGAACGCCTGGTGGCCTGGTTGGAGGGAAGGGGAATCTCGGACCCCAACCGGGTGGATCACACGGTCCTCCGGGACTACGTCTACCATCTGAAGGACCAGGGGATGGCCGCCAGCTCCATCCGGCGAGCCCTCTCCTCCATGCGGACCTACTTCTCCTTTCTCCTGGAGGAGGGAGCGGTGGAGGTGGATCCCACGGACATGCTGGAATCCCCCCGGGCCTGGCGCCGCCTCCCCACCGTCCTCTCCCGGGAGGAGGTGGTGGCCATGCTGGAGCATCCGGACGAATCCCGGGGCACCTTCTGGAGGGACCGGGCCATCCTGGAGCTCCTGTACGCCACGGGCATCCGGGTTTCCGAGTTGACCCAGCTGCGACTCCAGGACGTGGAGGCGGAGGAGCGGCTGGTGCGGGTCCGGGGGAAGGGGGGCAAGGAGCGCCTCGTGCCCTTCGGCTCCGCGGCGGCCACCGCCCTGGCCCGCTATCTCCACGAGGTCCGACCCCGGTTGGACCATGGGAGGGGGGAAGGCCGCATCTTCCTCAACGTGCGGGGCACTCCCCTCACCCGGATGGCCGTCTGGCAGATGGTGAAGGAGGCCGCCGTCGGCGCGGGCTTGGAGAAGCGGGTCTCGCCCCACACCCTCCGGCACAGCTTCGCCACGCATCTCCTGGAGGGGGGAGCCGACCTGGCCGCCGTGCAGGAACTCCTGGGACACGTGGACATCACCACCACCCAGATCTACACCCACCTGGATCGCGACCACATCCGGCAGGTGCACCGGCGGTACCACCCCCGGGCCTGAGGAAAAGCGGGGCCCCGCCCGCCCCTGGGTGCAGGACCCGCCCTTGGGGCCAGGCCCCGCCCCTGGGGCCCCGGGCCCGCCTGCACGTGCCCGGGGTGGGTGCCGATCTACCGGTCGGACCCGGGGCGGGTGGCCCGGTTCGTGGGCAGGGGCTGCCCGGCGCGGGCGAACAGATCGGCCTGGTCGTGGGCCTCCCGCAGGAGCTCCACGGCTTTGGCCAGGACGGGATCCCGGCGGGACTGGACCTCCAGGGAGCGATCCGTCCGGTCCAGGCGCTGGAAGAAGGCCACCTCGAGCCGCCAGCGGAGGTAGGCCTCCGTGTCCTCGTCCAGGATATCGGGCGCGAGTCCGGACTGGAGGAGGCCATCCCGGAAGCCCCGGTAGGCGTCGTCGGGGAAGACCGGGTCCGCGTGGCCCGCCTGCCGGACCTGCTGGGCCACCTCGAAGGCCGCCTCCTGGATCCGGAGCATGAGGGGGATCTCCGCCTCCACCGTGGCCGCCACCAGGGCCTGCTCCCGGGCGGACAGGGTATCGTTGGCCACTTCCACGTCGGGGAAGACGCCGCCTCCGCCCAGGAGGGTCCGACCGGCCCGGGAGGTGAACTCCGGGATCTCATCGGACTCGATGACCCGGCCCTCCCGGTCCCGGGGACGGTTCAGGGAGCGGCCCTGGGGCGTGTACCACTCCCCGGAGGTGAGGCGGATGAGGCGGCCCGCCGGCAGGGGGAGGACGCTCTGCACCGATCCCTTCCCGAAGGTCCGCTCTCCGATGACCAGGGCGCGGTCATGATCCTGGAGCGCGCCGGCCACGATCTCCGAAGCCGAAGCGGAGAAGCGGTCCACCAGGACCACCAGGGGCACGTCGGGGAGCTGGGCGGCCCGCCGGGCGAACGCCGACTCCTCCGACGCCGTGGCCCCGTTCCCCGGACTCCGGGAGCGGGTGGTCACCAGGACCGACCCACGCTCCAGGAAGAGGTCGGCCAGGGCCAGGGACTCGTCCAGGTAGCCCCCCGGGTTCCGGCGGAGGTCCAGGATGACCCCCCGGGCCCCGTCCATCTCTCTCAGGACCGAGTCCACTTCCGCGGCGGAGTTCCGGGCCACCCGGTCCAGGAGGATGTATCCCACGTCGTCGAAGATCCGCTCCGACGTCACGGCCGGGATGTGCACCTGTTCCCGGCGGATCTCGTGGGGGATGGCGGTGGGGATCCCGTCCCGGGAGACCAGGACCCGGACGGTGCTCCCCGGCTCACCCCGGATCCGGCGGGAGGCGTCCTCCACCGTCCATCCCTCGGCCTGGTCCTGGTCCACCCCCACGATCCGGTCTCCCACCAGGAGTCCGGCCCGGTCGGCCGGGGTGTTCCGGAAGACGGCCGTGATGGTGACGGCCTCGTTGAGCTCGGTGATCTGCACCCCGATCCCCGCGTAGTTCCCGGTGGACTCCTCCTGGAAGGCCCGGACCTCATCGGGGGTCAGGACGGTGGCGTAGGGATCGTCGAGGCTCTCGATGAGGCCGTCGATGGCCTTCTCCCAGAGGACCGAATCCGCATGGGAGGTGAGGGCGAAGTCCCGGATGGCCCGGAGGGTCGCCTGGAAGACCCGGGCCTCCGCGGAGTTCGCCTCCTCGGGGATCCGCGGGTCCAGCCGATCGGCCTGGGAGGAGCGGGCCGGACCGGGGCGGCCCTGCTGCGCCTCCACCGCCATGGGAAGGAGGAGACCGATGGCCGTGACAGCCACCAGGAGGGAGCGGAGGCGGCGAGCGGGAGAGGCGGGCACAGGCAATCCTGCGTCTGGAGAAACGTGTTCCGGACTCGGGGGGTTCTACTCCGACCCTCCGGAGACCGTTCCCGGCTGCGGAGCCGGGCGGGTACCGGGGATCGGATCTCCCCTCGGCTCCATGTTATCTTCGCTTCCATGTCCGCGCGAGCGGCGTGTTTCCGTCTCCAGGCCGCGCCCTCGTCCCGACCCCCCTTCCCGACGCCCCGTGGCCCTCCCCTCTCCCCTCCGGCTCACCCTCGCCCAGCTCCGGCCCACCAAGGGGGCGGTGGATGCGAACCTGACCCGGATCCGCTCTGCGGTGGCGGATTCGGCGGGCACCACCGACCTCCTGCTCCTGGCTGAGACGGTCCTCTCGGGGTATTTCGTGGAGGGGGGAGTGGAGGAGGTGGCGCGCACCCCGGCCGAGGTGGCCTCGGCCCTGGGGCCCCCTCCCGCCGCCGCACCCGACCTGGTCGTGGGAATGTACGAACGGGGAGCGGGGCCGACGCTCCACAACACCGCCCTCCATCTCACCCCGGGGGGAGGGGGAGACGGGGCGGGCGGGGCATGGGAGGTGGTCCACGTCCACCGCAAGGTCTTCCTCCCCACCTACGGGCTCTTCGACGAATCCCGCTTCGTGCAGGCGGGCACGCGGTTCCGGGCGTACGACACCCGCTTCGGGCGCATGGGACTCCTGATCTGCGAGGAGATGCTCCACTCCCTGCCCCCCACGATCCTGGCCCTGGACGGGGCGGACCTCCTCCTGGCCCTCTCCGCTTCCCCGGCACGGGACTACCGCCCCGGCCCCGGACGCCCCGGGAGTCTCGAGCGGTGGGACGTGGCGGGCCGGGCCGTGGCCATGGAGCACGGACTGCACCTGGCCCTGGCCCACCTGGTGGGGAGCGAGGGGGGTCGGATCTTCCCCGGGGGGAGTTCGGTGTACGGGCCCGGCGGGCGGGTCCTGGGAAGGGCAGGGCTCTTCGGAGAGGACCGGCTCTCCCTGGTCCTCTCCCCCGACCAGGGCCGGAGGGCCCGCCTCCGGGCCCCCCTCCTGGAGGACCTCCGACTCCTTCTCCCCCATGTCCAGGGAGAGCTGGCCCGCGCGGCGGTCTGGACGGGGGAGCCGACGGCGTCCCGGGCCCCGGCCCCCTCCTCCGGCGTCGGAGCCGACGTCCCCGGGCGGGCGGACGACCCCCCCGCCCCCTCCCCCCGGGG
>JBJHCB010000069.1:0-9836 GCA_050485805.1 Gemmatimonadota bacterium
CCTGGATGGATGGCTCCCGGAGGCCGCCCGGCGGTGGTTGGGCGAGCACGCCGACGAGGAGATGGGAGCCCCGGCCAGGGAGGTGGGGGCGCTCTGGGGAGCCGAGGAACCGGAGCTGGACGTGGTGGGACGCCTGGCCAACGGCATGGTGGCCTACGGGATCGCCCAGCCGGGAGCCGGGGAGGCCCCCGGGGAGCTCCTGGAGGCCCTCCGCCGCAGGGTGGAGGCGACCCGGTACGGCATCGGCCGGGAGGCCCGGGCCTCCCTGCTCTTCCTGCAGGGCCCTCCGGCCGAGGAACTCCGACGGGGGGTGGCCCGGGAACGGATGGCCCGGGTCGTGCCCCTGGAGGATCTCATGGGTCCCTCGCCCTGGACCCGACCGATGGCCCACGGGTAGCCCGAAGCCGGGCCGGACCTCCTGCCCGGTCGTCGGACGCGCAACCCGGCGTGCCTTCCTCCCCCCTCGGCCTCTCCCCGCATGACCCACCCCTCCCCTCCCAGCCCCGCCCTCCCCCTCCTTCTGGCCCTCCTCCTGGCCCCCGCCGTCGGCGGATCCGGGGGAGGGCCCGCCGCCCTGGAGGCCCAGGAGATCCGGGGAGGGATGAGCGGTGCGTTCTCCGGCCAGTCCACCTTCTCCTCCTCGCTGGGGGCGGGAGCCGGGATCCGGATCCTCCCCTGGAACCAGCTGGGCTTCGGCCTGGAACTGGATCGATGGACCTTCCGCCCCGCGGTGAACGCCCCCGTCTGCCCGGAGGACGGCGGTGACTGCGAGCTGGAGCGGGTGGCCATGGAGAACCGCCTGGACGCCGTCACCTTCCTTCTCCTGGGGGAGCTGGTCCGGACGGAGGAGTGGCGGTTCCGCGTGGGCTTCGGCCGGGTGGCCGGGAGGGCCCGGGGCGAGGGGGTGAGCCAGGACTCCGGCGCGGTCCTCACCCCACCCCCGGCGGACCGGGACGGGGGCACCCTGGCCTGGTCCCGGGGAGCGGACGGGACGGTGGTGGTCATCGAGCTCCTCCGGGCTCTCCCCGTCCCGGGTCCCCTGGTCCCCTCGGTCCTGGCGAGCTACCGCTATCACAACCTGGACCTGGAAGGATGTGTTCCCGGGGCCTATTCCCCCTTCTGCGGACCCACGTCGCTGAACGAGCTCCAGGTGGGGATCCACCTCCCCATCTGGCCCCGGTGAGGCCGCCATGACCGGTGGGGGGGACCGCCGCTGGGCGCTGGTGACCGGGGCCTCCAGCGGCATCGGGGCGGAGGTGGCCCGGGAGCTGGCCCGCCGGGGGTGGAGCCTGGTGCTCACGGCCCGATCGGAGGACCCCCTCCGCGCCCTGGGGAAGGAGATCGAGGCCGGGACGGGGGTGGCGGTGGAGGTGGTGCCTGCGGACCTGAACCTACCCGGGGCCCCGGGGCTCCTGGAGGAGGCCACGGAGGGGCGGGGGATCCGGGTGGACCTCCTGGTGAACAACGCCGGGCTGGGGGATTTCCGACCCTTTCTCGAGGGAGAGCGGGAACGGAGCCTCCGGATCCTCCAGGTGAACGTGGCGGCCCTCACCGACCTCTCCTGGCGGTTTGCCTCCCGGATGGCGGAGCGGGGTGGGGGCCGGATCCTGAACGTGGCCTCCACCGCGGCGTTCCAGCCTGGACCCGGGATGGCCGTCTACTACGCCTCGAAGGCCTACGTCCTTTCCCTCTCGGAGGGCCTCAGGGTCGAGTTCCGGGGGCACGGGATCTCCGTGACCACCCTCTGCCCGGGACCCACCACCTCGGGATTCCAGGCCGAAGCGGGGATGGAGGGATCGGGGGTGTTCCGCTTCCTCCCCCTCCCCGGTTCCCGGGAGGTGGCCCGGTTCGGGGTGGACCAGGCCCTTCGCGGCCGGGGTGTGGTCATCCACGGCTGGACGAATCGGCTCCTGGCCACCCTGGTCCGGTTCGTTCCCCGGAACTGGCTCCCGGTCCTCGTCCACCGGATCCAGCGGACCCGGGCCTGACGGACCCGAGGGATCGCCACCCCCCTCCGGGTCAACGGTGGGGGACTCCCCCCGAGGGCCTCTCCCCTCCCCGCCCCGGGCGGAGCCGGGGTCCGTCCGGGCGGAACCGGGGACCCTCCGGCCGAAGCGTCCCGCCCCGTCCCCGGCGCATCTCCCAGCGGCTCGCCACGTCGGTGCGGAGGGCACGGAGCTGCTCCTCGGAAAGGACCTCCCGGAGGAGGGTCATCTGCTCCTGGCGAAGCTCCCGGAGGTCGGTCATGGCGACCCGGAACTCGGCCCGTGCTTCGGGTTCCAGCCCGGTCCCGGGGGATCGCTCCCGCGTTCCCCGGGGTGGGAGCGCCCGGGAGCGCACCATTCCCCTCCGGCCCTGACGGAGGGAGTCGGCCCGGAGGGAATCGGGGAGGGGCCGGCCGGGCCGGACACCCTCAGGGGTGTCCGCCATGGCGTCCCTCCGCTCCTCCATGCGGTGGCGCCGGGCCTCCATGCGTTCCTCACGGGTCGCCTCCATGGCGGCCCGGCGCTGCGCCGACAGCGCCTCCACCCGGGCCAGGGGATCCCTCGCCGCAGCGCGCCACGCCTCCAGGGCCGCGGTCAACCGCTCGGTCTGTCCGGCCGTCAGCTCCAGCGCCTCGGCCCGATCCAGGACCCGCTCCAGGGGCGAGGTGGTCCACGGCCCCCAGGGTCCCGAGGGGGCCTGGGCGGGCGTCTGGCCGGTGGTGGGGAGGGGGAGGGTGAGCACGACAGCGGCGGCCAGGAGGGCCGCAGGGGTCCAGGGGAAACGAGTCATTGGGTCCTCCGGGTGCTTGGGAACGGCGGGTCTTGGGTCAACGTCCGCCGACACCCCTTTGGATCCCCGGGGGAGCCCGTGCGTTAGAGGGGGCCGGCGGGTCGGCGGACGCCGCGGGCGTTCAGCCCGTCGCCTTCCTTGTTCCGCCGGGGTCCACGCAGGAGATTGAAGGCAGGAGATCGAACGCCGGTCCCACCCATCCGCCTGAGCCCCGGCTGCCCATGGACCGTTCGCGCCCCCTCCCCCGAGGACACCGTCCCGGTACTCCCCCCGGGATTCGCGCGGGCACCCCTCCGTGCCCCTTCGTCGTCGCGGCCGTCCTGGCCCTTGTGGCCGTGGGGGGATGTCGGGTGGAGGAGCGTCCCGACGACGTTCCCCAGGAGGTGGAATCCCCCGCGCCTCCACCTCCCGCCGCCCTTCCGGAGGCGGAACCGGCGGACCCGCTTCCGGACGGGGACTCCCCGGTCCTGGCCGTGGGCGAGCCCTTCTGGGTGGGGGAGTCGACCCGGGCCGCGGAGCTCCGGGCGGTCTTTCCGAGCCCCCAGGCGGTGGATGCCTACCTGGACCGGGGCCAGCCCGCCGTCCGCACCGGCGACGGTCGGGTCTGGGAGCTGGGAGAGATCCTGGTGTCCGTGGAGTACCCCGGGGCCGGTCCCCGAGCGGTCTGGCGGGTTGCGGGCCCGGAGGAGGTCATCCGGAGGTATCTGGACCGGATCCGGGAAGAGGCCGGCACGGACGAGCGAACGCCCCTCCGGGAGCTTGGCGTCCTCTCCCTGGAGGTCCGTCACTGCTGCGCCGAGGAGCCCTCCCGGACCGTGCCCCCCCAGGACTAGGGTCGCCGGGAGGGAGCGCCGGGCGGGGAGCGCCGGGCAGCGTTCCGCCCCGTCGAGAGCCCGCCCCGGGGGCCAGGGTTGGCCGGTGCCTCCCTCAGCCCGGGAACCCCTCCAATGCCTCCAGAAGCCGGGTCAGGTCCTGGTCCGTATGGTCCGCGTTGATCTGGGTCCGGATCTCCTCGTCGCCACGGGGCACCACCGGGTAGGTGAGCCCGGTGACCAGGATCCCCTCGTGGAAGAGGTGCGCCACCAGGGCCCGGGTCCGGGCCGTGTCCCGGATCATGAGGGGGACCACCGGGTGGGCCCCCGGGATGGTTTCGATCCCGATCCGTGCGAGCCCCTCCTCGAAACCCCGGGTGAGGCGCCGGAGGCGGTCCAGGCGTTCCCGCCCCCGGGGGGAGTCCACGATCTCCAGGGCCTTGAGACAGGCCAACGCCTCCCCGGGGGTGATGGGGTTGGAGTAGATGTAGGTCGGGGCACTCTCCCGGAAGAACCGCACCAGGGCCCGGCTCCCCGTGACGTACCCGCCGTTCACCCCGAAGGCCTTCCCCAGCGTTCCGATGAGGACATCCACGGGGGGGGAGGCGGTGAACTCCTCCGTCCCCCGGCCCGTGGCGCCGAAGGCCCCCACGCCGTGGGAGTCGTCCACAACCACCACCACGTTTTCCTCGTATCGGTGGTCGTGGGCCCGGGCGATCTCCATGATGGCGTCCAGGGGGGCGTGGTCCCCCCGCATGGAGAAGATCCCGTCCGTCACCACCACCGCGCGCCGGGCCGAGCCCTCCCCCTCCACCAGGGCCCGCTCCAGGGCTTCCAGCTCCAGGTGGGGGTAGATCACCTTCCCTGCAGGCCGCGCCAGACGCATGGCGTTGATGATGCAGTTGTGGTTGAGCTCGTCGCTCACCACCAGGGTCTCCCCGGTGATGAGGGGCACCAGCGTGCCCACCACCGTGGCGTAGGCCGAGGAGAAGACCATGGCGGCCTCCCGCTGGTGGAAGGCGGCCAGGCGGTCCTCCAGGTCCCGATGGGGGGCGTAGGTGCCGCTGATGAACCGCACCGCCCCCGGGCCGGCCCCGAAGCGTCGGGCTCCCTCCTCCTCCGCCTCCAGGACCTCCGGCAGGAGGGAGAGGCCCAGGTAGGAGTTGGAGTTGAAGCGCAGGAATTCCCGGTCTCCGTGGCCCTCCAGGAGGAAGCGGGGCCCCCGATCCCCCTGGGGCGGGCGGACGGCGGTGACCACCACTTCCTCTCCCTTGGCGGTGCCCGCCGCCTCCAGGGTCTTCACGTGGGCTTCCAGGGCCTCGGTCAGTCGGTGGCTCGGCATGGTGGTCGGCTGGGCTGGGGAGGTGGGTGGGCCGGGGGCGTGGCCCGGCGTGGGGGGATCCGGGGCCTCAACCGGGACGGGTGAGCTCCACCCCCTTCCGGCGGGCCAGATGGGTCAGCATGTCCTCGGTCATCCCCTCCAGCGTCCAGCGCGGCTCCCACCCCCATTCCTCCCGGGCGGCGGAGTCGTCCAGGCTCCGGGGCCAGGAGTCGGCGATGGACTGACGGAGGGGATCCACCTGGAAGGTCAGGCGGAAGTCCGGGAGGTGCCGCCGGATGGCCCGTGCCAGACCCTCCGGGGTGAACTGCATGGCCGTCACGTTGAAGGCGTTCCGGTGCCGGAGGCGGGAGGGGTCCGCCTCCATGACCTCCTGGGCCGCCCGCACCGCATCGGGGATGTACATCATGTCCAGCTGCGTGTCCGGGCCCAGGAAGCAGCGGTACTGCCCCCGGTCCAGCGCCTCGTGGAAGATCTCCACCGCGTAGTCGGTGGTCCCTCCCCCGGGTGGCGCCGAGTGGGAGATGATCCCCGGAAAGCGGACGCCCCGGGTGTCCAGGCCGAACCGGGTGTGGTAGTAGTCGCAGAGGAGCTCGCCGGCCACCTTGCTCACCCCGTACATGGTCCGGGGCCGTTGGAGGGTGTCCTGGGGGGTTCCCTCCCGAGGGGTGTCGGGGCCGAAGGCGGCGATGGAGGAGGGGGTGAACAGGGCGGCCCCCGTTTCCCGACAGGCCTCCAGGACGTGCATGAGCCCGCCCAGGTTCACCCGGTAGGCCTGGAGGGGACGTGCCTCTCCCACCGCCGAGAGAAGGGCGGCCAGGTGATACACCACCTGGGGGCGGTGGACCCGGAACGCCTCGGCCAGGGCCCCCGGGTCGGTGCAGTCCACCGCCAGGAAGGGCCCCTCCTCCGGGGCGTCCCCCCCGGACCCCGGCGATGCGGGGACGGACCCGCCCCGGAGATCGGTGGCCAGGACCGCCGCGTCCCCATGCGTGCGCCGGAGGGCCGCGGTGAGTTCCGTCCCGATCTGCCCCAGGGCGCCGGTCACCAGGATTCGGGTCACGAGGAGATGGTCTGCGGGTCAGGGGGAGGAAGGTGCACCTCCCGCGGGTGTTTCCGGGGGCTCCCGGCGGCGCAGGGCGATCCTGCGCCGGTCTGCGGTACGGGATATACTATCGTCCGTCCGCCGGCGCACCCCTCACCCCTTCCACGCAGCCATGGCCATCCCCCCGTCGGGCGCCGATCCCACAGGCGCTCCCGTCCTGGAGGCCAGGGCACTGGCCCGGCGTTTCGGGGAGAAGGTGGCGGTCCACCGGGTGGACCTGAGCCTCTCCCGGGGCGAGTACTTCTGCATCGTGGGGCCGTCGGGGTCGGGGAAGACCACCCTCCTGGGCATGCTGGCGGGGTTCGAGACCCCCGACCAGGGGGAGATCCGCCTGGAGGGCACGCGGGTGGACAGGGTTCCCCCGGAGCGCCGCGATCTGAACACGGTCTTCCAGGGCTACGCCCTCTTCCCCCACCTTTCGGTGGCGGAGAATGTGGGGTTCGGGCTCCGGATGCGGGGCGTGGGACGGGAGGAGCGCCGCAGCCGGGTGGAGGAAGCGCTGACCCTGGTGGGTCTCGGGGGATACGGTCCCCGGGGTCCCGGGACCCTCTCCGGGGGGGAGCAGCAGCGGGTGGCCCTGGCCCGGGCAGTGGTGAACCGACCGGCGGTCCTCCTCCTGGACGAACCCCTGGCGGCCCTGGACCGGAAACTGCGCCTCCGGATGCAGGACGAGCTCCGTCGGATCCAGGGGGAGGTGGGGATCACCTTCCTCCACATCACCCACGACCAGCAGGAGGCCCTCCGCCTGGGGGACCGCCTGGCGGTGATGCACCAGGGGCGCTTCCAGCAGGTGGGGCCGCCGGCGGAGGTCTATCACCGCCCCGCCACCGCCTTCGTGGCGGGCTTCCTCGGGACGGCCAACCTCCTCCATGGGGTCCGGATTCCGGGGGAGCCCCCCCGGGTGGAGGTGGAGGGGGGGATCCGATTGGAGGTGGGGGCCACCGGGGCGCTTCCGGAGGTGGGTGCATCGGTGCAGCTGGCCATCCGCCCGGAGGCCGTGGGGGTGGAGGCGGCGGAGGCGGCAGAGGCGGCAGGGAAGGCGCCGGGACCCGCCCCCGGGGGGAACCGGCTCGCCGGGGAGGTGGTGGATCGCCAGCCCCTGGGCGGAGTGGAGGAACTGCGGGTCCGGGTGGGGGGGCTGGAGCTGGAGGTCCACCGGCCCACCTCCCCGAGCCGGGCCCTTCCGCAGAGGGGTGCCCGGGTGACGCTCCACCTGGATCCCGCAGACATGGTGCTCCTCCGGCCCGAAGGGGACCCGGTGGGGGGGGAGGAGGACGGGGGGCATGAGGCCGGAGGGGGGCGGGTCCCGGGGGCCCGGAGCCCCGGGTGAGGGAGGGCCTGGGAGGACGGGCGGGTCTGGCCTGGACCGTGGGACCCGCCACCCTGGCGCTCCTGGTCCTCTTCCTGGCTCCCCTGGCCCTGGTGGTGGCCTACGCCTTCCTCTCGGCCGGTCCGCTGGGGGAGCCCCGCCCCCCCGTCACCCTCCGGAACCTCTCCGGGTCCCTGGACCCCCTGTACCTGGGGGTCCTGACCCGGAGCCTCCGCCTGGCCCTCCTCACCACGGTGGCGTGTCTGGGGGTGGCCTTCCCCGCAGCGTGGGTGCTCCGGGGGATGCGGGGGCGCACCCGGACCCTTGTCCTCCTGGCGCTGGTCCTCCCCTCGTGGACCAACCTCCTGGTGAAGAACTATGCCTGGATCGTCCTCCTCCGTCGGGAGGGGGTGGTGAACACCTTCCTGGTGCGCACGGGGTTCGTGGCGGAGCCCCTTCCCCTCCTCTTCAACGAGGGGGCGGTCCTGGTGGGGCTCGTCCACACCTTCCTTCCCTTCATGGTGCTCCCCCTCTTCGTGGCCCTGGAAAAGCTGGATCCCACCCTCCTGGAGGCCGCCCGGGACCTGGGGGCGGGGGCGTGGGCCCGCTTCCGGGCCGTGATCCTCCCGGCGGCGGCCCCGGGGATGGCGGCCGGGGCGGTGCTGGTGTTCATTCCGGCCCTGGGGGCCTTCGTCACCCCCGACCTGCTGGGCGGGACCCGGGGCCTCATGGTGGGGAACCTCATCCAGAACCAGATGCTCCTGGCCCGGGACTGGCCCTTCGGATCCGCCCTCTCCCTCTGGCTCATGGCGCTGTCCCTGGCGGTGATCCTGGCCTTCCTCCGCCTCTCCCGGGGGACCGGCGCACGGGAGGTGCTCTGACATGGCAGCCAGGGGGGGGACCCGCGTCCTTCCGGGCGGGGCGACGGCGAACCGGGTGATCCTGTGGGGGGTCCTGGCCTTCCTCTATCTCCCGGTCCTGGTCCTGGCGGTGTACTCCTTCAACGCCTCTCGCTTCGCCCTGAGCTGGGAGGGGTTCACCCTGGAGTGGTACCTCCGGGTCTTCACGAGCCCGGAGATCGGACGGGCGCTCCGGAACACCCTGGTGGTGTCCACGGTCTCCACCGCCGCCTCCACGGCCCTGGGCACGGCGCTGGCCATGGGGCTCCACTTCCACCGGTTCCGGGGGCGGGATCTCCTCCAGGGCGGGTTCTACCTTCCCATCCTCATCCCGGACATCATCCTGGCGGTGGCCCTCCTCTCCTTCTTCGCCCTGGTGGCGCTCCCCCTGGGGCTCGGGTCCATCATCCTGGCCCACGTCTCCTTCCAGATCTCCTTCGTGGCCCTGCTGGTGCGGGCGCGTCTCCAGGCCTTCCCCGCCTCGCTGGTGGAGGCGGCCAGGGATCTGGGCGCCACGCCGGCGGGGGTGGTGCGACGGGTGGTGCTTCCCCTGGCGGCCCCGGGCATCGTGGCGGGGGCCCTGGTGGCGTTCACCCTCTCGGTGGATGATTTTCTCATCGCCTACTTCACCGCCGGAGCGGGGTCGTCCACCCTCCCCATCCGGATCTACTCCATGATCAAGCGCGGAGTGACCCCTGAAGTGAACGCCCTGGCCACCCTTCTCCTGGTCTTCTCCCTGGTGACCATCTCGGTCTCCATGCTCATCCTCCGGCGGGGTGGGGAGGCCTCGTGAAGGCCGGGGAGGCAGGGGCCCGGGGGAGGGTCCGTGGGAGAGGGCGCTGGACGGGCCTCCTCCTGGCCGCGGCGGTCGGGGCGGGGGCGGGGTGTGCGGGAGGGCCCGACCTCCCCCCCGAGGTGGAGGGATGGGGCCTTACCGTGGAGACGGCACGGCTCCAGCCCACCCTCCGGGTCTTCAACTTCCCCGACTACCTGGATCCGGAGCTGGTGCGGGAGTTTCGCGCGGCCTACGGCGTCCGGGTGGTCCAGGACTTCTTCGACACCAACGAGGCCATGATGGCCCGGTTGCGGGCCGGCGGCGGGCGGCAGTTCGACCTGGTGGTGGCCTCGGACTACGCCGTGGAGATGATGGCGGCGGCAGGGGAACTGGAGCCCCTGGACCCGGAGCTCCTCCCCAACCGGAGGCACCTCCACCCCCGGTTCCAGGGGCTCCCCTACGATCCCGAGGGCCGCTGGTCCGTGCCCTACCAGTGGGGGACCACGGGGATCGGGGTGCGGACCGACCGGGTGGAGGGGGATCCGGCCCGGCTGGCCACCTGGGGCGTCTTCTTCGACCCGGAGGCTCCCCCCGTTCGCTTCGCCCTCCTGGACGACCCCCGGGAGACCATCGGCGCCGCCCTCCTCTACCTGGGGCACTCGGTGAACTCCACCGACGAGTCCGAATTGGCGGCCGCGGAGGCCCTGGTGGCCCGGGCCCGGGATCGGGCCGTGGCCTTCACCCCCGCCACCACGGGGCGGGACCTCCTGGTGGCGGGAGAGGTGGACCTGGCCCACAACCACTCCGGGGACGTGGCCGTGG
>JBJHCB010000070.1:0-9834 GCA_050485805.1 Gemmatimonadota bacterium
GGCGAGATCCAGGGGATCGAAGAAGGCCGGGGGCTCGGCCGTGTGGATGAAGATGGGGATGCCCAGCCGGCCCGCGGCCTCCCACACCGGGTCCAGCTCCGGGTCGTCGATGCGGAGGCGGGAACCGTCCGGTTTCGTGATGGTGAGTCCGAAGGCCTTGGAGATCTCTCCCACCCCCACGGCTCCGGCCCGGACATCCTCTTCGAGCTGTCGCACCGCCCGGTCCGCCCACCCCGGTCCCACCCCCCGGAAGTCGATCCCTGCCATGACCCGGAAGCGGTCCCGATGGGGGCTCGCCCGGATGGCCTCCACCGTCCGGCGCAGCCCCTCGCCCGAGAGATTGTCGGCCGCGATGTAGAGCTGGACGTTCAGGGCGTCGAGGTGGCCCACCATCTCCTCCATCACCCCGGGGTTCGCCAGCCCCCGGGCGTGCCCGTGGACATCCACCACGGGGAAGCGGGCCCGGGGCACCGGGGTCTCCCGGGTCACCAGGGTGGAGCGGGGCCGGTAGTCCAGGATGGTCGGTGGCTCGAACTCCGGGGCCAGGCAGGTGAGGGGCCGGATCTCCGTGGTCCCGGGAGGGCAGCTCTCCCCCGGGGCGATGCTCACCCCGCCGCGGAACCCCTGGGCCGAGAGGAGACCGGGGCCGCCGGCCAGGATCACGCCGGCCAGGGCGAGGCCGGGGAGGAGGCGGAGGTCGCCCCACCCCCGGGGGCGGGGCGGCGGAGCGGCGGGGATCCCCGGGGCGGATCCGATCCCCCGGGGGAGCCTCGGAGGGGAGGAGGAGAGGGGCATGGGTCGCTCTGGGAGAGGCGCGGCGGGACGGCTCGCACGGTAGGCTCGCACGAACGGATGAGGAGGGGCGGCCGAGGGCGAAGCTACGGGGGGCCGGGGGAGGTGGTCAACGCAGGGAGGTGCCCCGTGGCGGGGGGGACGGGGGACCCATGGACCTGTCTGCGAACTTTCGCAACATTATCCCGCTGTGCCCCGCGCGCCCATGGCCGCGCGAGCCGCGCGAGCCGCGCGAGCCCCGTGCGCCTCCGACGCCCCCGGGACCTCGGGGGACCGTTCGGCGGACCGGCACGGATGATCCGGGACGTTTCGGCCTCGGCGCCGCTCCCGGCCAACGAAAACGACCTTGAACGAGCACGACATAGATGATCTACTCCATGGCAGTCCTGGCCTTCGGTCTCATCTTCTCCGCTCCCGGATGGGCGGTGGCCCTCACCAACGCCGGGAGCCCCGCCATGTGGGCCGGCCTCGCCGCGGGCGGCCTGGCGTACCTCCCCTTCGTGGCCACGGCTTTCTTCCCGAAGGCGGTGGAGGCGGTCATCGCGGAGCACTGATCCGCGAGCGGGTCCCGTCCGTCCTCCTTGCCTCCCGCGGCGCGGGGTGTAGCCTTCCTCCGGGGGTGCAAGGTTCGGCGCCCTCCTCCCCCCGCACCGGGGGTCGTCCCGGGTGCCTCCCTCCCCGGAGGCCGCCTGCGGGTCGCTCCGGCGGCCATGGCCGCCCTGTCTACCACGAGGAGGCCCCATGAAGGACGTCTTCGATCCGGCCGTGGCGGAGGAACTCACCGGTCGGATCCGCTCCCTCACACCCGATTCCCGGCCCATCTGGGGGAAGATGGACGTGACGCGGATGCTGGCCCACTGCTGCGTGCCCTACGAGCTGGCCTACGAGGAGGGGCATCATCCGCGTCCGGGGGGCCTCAAGCGCTTCCTCCTCCGCCTCCTGGTGAAGCCGGGGGTGGTGAACGAGAAACCCTACCGGAAGGGGCTGCCCACCGCCCCCGAGTTCCGGATCGTGGACGAACGGGAGTTCACCGTGGAGCAGGACCGCCTGGCCGGGTACGTGGAACGCACCGCCGAGCTGGGAAGGGGGCACTTCGAAGGTCGGGACTACCCCAACTTCGGGCCCCTCTCGGCCGAAGAGTGGAACAACCTCTTCTACAAGCACCTGGATCACCACCTCCGGCAGTTCGGGGCGTAGGCGCGTCGTTTCCCGGTCGGCCGCCCCGGGGTCAGAAGGGCTTCCGGAAGGCGATGTAGCCGGCCAGAAGCGCCAGGACCGGGACCACGGCCAGGAGCGTCAGGGCACGCTGCGGCCAGCGGCGGGCCAGGAAGAGCACACCGCCCAAGAGGGCCCAGATCCCGAACTTGGCCCAGATCCAGCCGGGGAAGGATTCCCCGTGGTCCACCCCGACCCGGGCCATCAGACCGAACCCCCCCAGCAGGATGACAAAGAGGGCCACCCCGTGGAAGGCGGCCCACCGCTTCCGCAAGGGATCCTCCTCCCGGGAGGCCACACTCCTCCGCCCCAGCGCAGCCCCCAGGACCGCGATGAGGAGGAAGATCCCGAAGTAGTGGATGAGCTTGTAGGTGACGTAGGACACGGGCGGACGTCCGGGGTCAGAAGGGGCGGGCCCCTCCGCGCCCCCCGCGGGGGGGCGGATGGGAGATGATGAGGACGGGGCAGGGGGACTCCCGGACCATGCGGGCCAGCAGGGCCCCCATCCGGCTCCGCCCCCCCCGGGGGCGGGTGATGCCCAACACCAGGAGATCGAATCCCTGGGCCCGGGCCACGATCTCGGCGATGGGATCCTCGGCGCGGCACACCTCTGCCTCGCCGGTCCCCAGCGCCTCGTCCCGGACGTAGGCCTGGAGGGCGCTCCGGGCCCGGTCCTCGGCCCGGGGGGTGGCGTGGGGAGCCAGGACGTGGAGGAAGGCCAGGCGCTCCAGCCCTTTCCGGGAGAGCGTCCCGATCACCCGTGCCCGGAGGCGGTCGTGGTCGTTCCGGCCGCTGAGGGGGATGAGGACCCGGCGCACCCGGTCCAGGTCGAAGTCCTGTCCCCCGTGGAGGAGGGAGACGTCGCAGGGGAGGCGCTGGAGCAGGCGGTCCAGGGGGTGCTCCGGCCTTCCCGCCTCCTCGGGCTCCTCCCCCCGACCGGGAGCCTGCGCCAGTCCCAGGAGGACGGAGTTCACCTCCTCCTCCCGGGCCACCCGGGCGATCTCCTCCCAGGGATCCGAAGCCAGGGTGAGGAGGAGCTCCGTCTGGACCCCCTCCCGCCGGGCCCGCACCAGGGCGTTGCTGAGGGCGGCATTCCCGTCCTCCATGGCCCTGCGGAGCCGAGGCTCGTCGGTCCCGCCGTCCGCCACCACCACCTGGTGGAGGAGGATCCGCCCCACCAGGGGGGGAGCCAGGGCGCCGGCCACCGAGGCCAGCCCGCCGGCCCGCGCCGGGTTCGCCAGGGGCACCAGGACCGAGGTACTCCGCCCCCGAAGGCGACTGAAGAGCGGATCCCGACCCGCCGTCGCGGCGTCCAGGGCCTCGGCCCGGTCGGAGAGGAAGCCGGCGTAGATGGAGGCGCCGAATCCGAGCCAGACCAGGAGGAGGAGCCCCGCGGAAGGGACGGTCACCAGCTGGAACAGGATCAGGGCGCCGCACACGGCCATCCCCGTCAGGGGGACCAGGGGGAAGAAGGGGGCGGAGAAGGCTCCCTCCACGCGTCCCCCGGCCCGTTTCCGCACCTGCCAGGCCGCCAGGTGGGTGATTCCGAAGGTGAGGAGGAAGATGAGGGACGCCGCCGCACCGGCCGCCGCCAGGTCCGGGACCACCACGACGAGGATCGCCACGCTCAGGCAGACGAAGGCGATGGAGACCACCGGGGCCTGGGTCCGGGGGTGGAGACGCTCCAACCCCCGGGGGAGGGTCCGGTGGCCGGCCATGGCCAGGGCCACACGGGAGCCCGCCAGGAGGTTGGCCCGGAGCGCGGTGAGGGTGGAAAGGATGGCGGCCACGATGACGAGCCAGAAGCCGAACGCCCCCAGGTAGGCGGAGGCGGCTTCGGCAAACAGCGTCTCGGGGAAGGCCCGGGCCATGGCCCCGGGGGAGTCGAACCCCTCCGACACCCCCACGGTGCCCACCACCAGGAGGAGGGGGAGGTAGACCGCCAGGGCGATCCCCAGGCTGGCGAACATGGCCCTGGGCACCGTACGGCGGGGGTGTTTCACCTCCCCCGCCACCCCGGCGATGAGCTCGAACCCCTGGAAGGTGATGAAGGTGAATCCCATGGCGGCCACCACCCCCACGGCCCCCAGCTCGAAGAAGGGATCCAGGGGGGCCAGGGCCTCGGCCGGTCCGCGCTGGACCAGGACGGCCAATCCCGCAGCGATGAGAACGCCGAAGACCAGGAGCTTTCCGGCGTTCTCCAGCTGTCCCCCCCCGGGCCGTCCCCGGAGAAGGACGGCCCCGTATCCGGCGGTGGCCGCCACGGCCAGGAAGAGGGTGAGGGCCCGGACCAGCCCCCCGGACCACGCGCCGAACCCGCCGGGGAGGAGGGCCTGGGCCGCGGCCAGGGCGTACGCGGCGAACCCCAGGGCATACAGGACCGCCGCTACCACGTGGGCGAAGGTCATGACCCATCCCACGCCGAAGGCCGCCCGTACGGAGAAGGCCCGGCGGGCATAGACGTACTGCCCCCCGTTCTGGGGGAAGGCGGTGGCCAGTTCCGCAAAGGTCAGGGCCGTGAGAAGGGCGATGGCCCCGTTCAGGGCGAAGGCCACCATGGCCGACGGACCGGCTGCCGCCAGCGCCACGCCTCCCAGGACGAAGATCCCCCCGCCCACGATGGCCCCCACGCCGATCCCCACGGCTCCCACGAAGCCGATGGACCGCCCCTGATCGGGGCCGTGGTCGGGGCCGTCGTGGGGGCCGTCCCCGGCCGGGAGCGGGGAGGGCTGGGAGGAAGGGGCGGAAGGGGTGGGCATGGGACGGCGGAGGTTAAGCCGGGACAGGGGCAAGATCAAACCCGGCGGGGGAGGGGGAGGCGGGCCGGTGCATCGAACCGGGCGTCCCCTGTCGCCCGGGAGAAGTAGGGTGGATCTTGGGGCGATGGGGTCCGCCCGACCCTCGGGCACCTCCCCCTCCCTCCCCTTCGGAGCGCCCCGTGCACCCCTCCCCATTCCCCCCGTCCGCCGGCTCCCGGGCCCGCCGGACCCTCTCCATGGTGGCGAGGGTCGCGCTGGTGTCCGCCCCCCTCCTCGGGGTGGCTCCTTCCCTGGTGGGGCAGGAGCCCGCTCCCCCGGCCGATCCTGCCGATGTCCACTCCCTGGACGCCATCCTCCACGCGTACTACGACGTGATCTCGGGGCCGGCGGGGTCGACCCCGGACCGGATCCGGGACCAGTCCCTCCACGTGCCCGGAGCGGTGGTGGGGGTGCCGGGGCGGGCGGATCAGGGGGAGCCGAGCCTGGTGACCATGACCCTGGACGACTTCCACGATCGGTTCGGGGGGGCCCGCACCCAGGGCTTCTACGAGCGGGAGATCCATCGGACGGTGCAGCGCTTCGGGCACGCGGCCCACGTCATGAGCACCTACGAAGCCTCCACCACCCCCGGCGGGGAGCCCTTCGTGCGGGGGATCAACAGCATCCAGCTCACCTGGGACGGGGAGCGCTGGTGGATTGTGAGCTGGATCTTCGACGAGGAACGCCCCGACAACCCCATCCCCCGGGAGTTCCTCCCCGGGGGATGAGGGGGGGCGCGGGTCAGGGCCTGAGCCCCGTCACTCCCAGGGCACTCTCCCGGATGGAGACGGCCAGGGTGTCATTCACCTCCAGGATCTCCCGGAGCCGCTCGGGGGAGAGCTCCGCCACCTCGGCGGGGCTCCGGATCCCGGCGTCGATGAGGCGGTTCGCCCGGACCCGTCCCACTCCCTCCACCACCCGGATCTGCTCCACCAGGCGTTCCCGCTCGGCGGTGGAGATGGCCGCGACCACCACGGTTCCCGAGGGCTGGGTGGGGGAGACGGGGACATCGGTGGGCGGGGAGGGGGGGCGGTCCGGGAGGGGCGAGCCCGACCGGCGGCGGGGGCAGGGAGGGGGGAGGACGCAGCGGCAGTCATGCTCACAGTGGACCCTTCCCTCCGCGTCCACCCGGATCTGGGCGAGAGGGGCATGGTGGTGCCGGATGCCCCGGGGCGGGAGGGCCCGGGGAACGGCCCCGGAATCCTCCTCCTCCAGCGGCCAGAGGATGTCCCCCGTGGCGGTGCGGGCGGGGATGAGCCAATGGTCCCCGGTGCGGTAGCGTCCGCCGGGCTCGAAGTGGACCTGGATCCCGTCCTCCAGGTCGATCCACTTTCCTTCCCGGACCGGGATGGCCTCCGCGCCGTGGTCCCACCGACGGAGGAGCGGGGTGCGGGCGGGGCGGAAGGGGGGGAGCTCCGAGCCCTCCGCGGGCGTGAGGGTGACCTGGAACCGGACCCGGTCCACCGCCTCCACCCGCGCCATGACCCCCGGCCTCCCCCGGAGCTCCATCCCGTCGTCCACCACCTCCACCCAGTCACCCTCATGGAGGGTCCGCGCGGTGTCCGGCCCCAGGGTGTCCAGCTCGGCGATCTGCCCCTGGAGCCCCCGGACCCCGAAGACCACCGAGCCGTTGTCCCGGGACCAGGTGAAGGTGGCCCCGCCGCTCCCCGCCTCTCCTCCCCGGTGGATCTGCACCCGGTAGAGCTGGTTCTCGGCTCCCCGGTACCGGGCGTCGGGTCGGATGACGCAGGGGTCGTCGCCGGTCTCGGGAACCCGGGCCCGGGCCCGGAGACAGCGGGGGCCCTCCGCCACCAGCCCGTGGAGGATCTCGTCGCAGGTGGCTCCTTCCCAGGGCTCGCAGCGGCTCTCGTCGGCCACCCTCACCTGCCAGACCACCCGGGCCCGGGTGGAGGTGTCGGGACCCCCCAGGGCGGGCTCCCGGATCCCGGGGGCGTGGAGGTGGGTCTCGTGCCGCTCCCAGACGTCCAGGTAGACCAGATAGCGCCGCCCTTCCCGGAGCCGGTCCTCCGGGTCCCGGGGGTAGTCGGGCTGGTTCTTGTAGGTCACGGGCCGGAAGGCCCGTCCCTCCCCGCAACGGGCTTCGGGAAGGTTCTCCACCAGGATCCCGTCCACGTAGTAGTGTCCGAACCCGATGGCGAAGTCGCACGCACCGGGCTCGTGGGCCCGGGTGACCTCCACGGCGTGTGCGGTCTCTTCCCGGCGGGCCGCTTCCTCCTCCAGCCGCGCCTCCTCCTCCTCCCGATCCCGGTCTTCCTCCTCCGCCTCCTCCTGGGGAGGGGGGTCCACCTGGGCCGGACACAGGACCCGGAAGCCGTTTCCCGGACCCCCGTGGGGCCCGATGAGGTCCCGGGCCAGGGCCCGGAGCTGGTGGAGGAGGATGGAGGTCTGCTCGTTCCAGTCGGCATCCAGGAGGACCCGTCCCTGCTGCATGAGCACCCGAGAGTAGCGATGGGTCGGCTGGAAGGTGTCGCGGCTGAAATCCCCGTTCATGGTGCTGCTCCTAGGTGGCGTAGAAGGTGCCGATGGTCATCCCCGCAGGCAGGAACTCGTCCAGCCGGGCGGCCAGGTTTGCCGCGCGCTGCGGCTGGAAGAGGTCGTGGAAGACCCCCATCTCCGACTCGTCGTCGGCTCCCCGGGCGATCTCGGGGGAACAGGCGGGGGCGAGCTGCCCGTAGCCGGGCTCCCCGTACCGCAGACTGGTGAAGCGGGGATGGATGCGGAGGCGTTCCCGTCGGATCCGGTGCTCCAGCCAGGCCCCCCCCGAGCCGGGGCGGGTCTCCCCCTGGAGGACGGCGGCGAGGAGGATCCGCCGTGGGACGGGGAGGCCGTCCGGATCCACCTCCAGGCGGAGGGTGAGCATGGCGCGCCTCCCGGCCGCCAGGCTCCCCACCTCCCAGACGATCTCGCCGTGTCCCGATCCCTCCCTTCCCGTCCCCTGGCTCAGGACGGGCTCGCCCACCAGCTCCAGGCCGGAGGCGTCCGAGGCCGAGAGGAGGACGGCCACCTCCCGGGCGTCCCGGGGCCCCCGGTTGTCCACGGTGACGGAGAGGGTGAAGGGGGCGCCGGGCTCCGGATCGGGGTCGCTCACCTCCAGGGTGACCTCGAGGTTCGCGGGGGGAGGCGAGGGCGAGGGCCCGGAGGGATGGGATCCGGTCCCCGGGTCTGCCGGACCTTCGAATCCGAACAGGCGGAGCTCGGCCCGGGCGTCGGGGCCCACCTCCACCCGGGGGAGGGCGTCCCGAAGGGCGTCCTCCGCCAGGTCGGGCTGACACCGGTACCGGCGGGGAGTCCGGGAGCGGGGGGTGACCCAGGAGTGGCGCAGGCACCCCCACTGCCTCCGGGCCACCCGCATCCGGCCCAGGAAGATGGCGTTCTCCCCCAGCTCCACGGCGTGGGTCCGGATCTCGCCGACCACGGTGGTTCGCCGGACGGTGAGGACGGCGTGGGCCCATCCCCCCGCCGGGGCCCCCACCGCCTCGCGCTCGGGGGCCGTGGCGTCCAGGATGGAGTCGCTCAGGTGGATGGGGATGGGGTCGGTGCCCACCTGGTCCTGGCTCACCAGGATGGACCCGAGGATGGAGCGGTGGATCTCCACCCGACCCCGGGCATCGGTGAGCTCCAGGCTGGGCTCCGAGGGGCGCCCGGGGGAGCAGTCCGCGCGGATGGTCCACCCCGGGACCAGGGTGCAGTGGCGGATGACCACCGCGTCCATGGGGCCCTCGCAGTGGACGCTCCGCCCCACCACCAGGACGCCGTCCAGGGTGAACCGGCTCCCCTCCTCCCCCCGGACGAAGAGGGCGTCGGGGCGGGAGGTCTGCCAGTCCATGAGCCGGAGGACGGGGCGGGATCGCTCCTCCGCCCGGAGCTGGAGGCTCTGCCCCTCGCCCAGCTCCACCTGGAGCTGCTCCACGAAGACCCCGCCTCCCACCAGCTCCACCACGGCGTGGGTGGGGGCCTCCTCCCGCCAGAGGGCCAGGGCGTCGTTGATCCGGACCAGCTCCTCCTCCTCCCCCACCCGGTAGATCCGGGCCCCCCCGGGCTGGGAGAGGGTCCGGGGGTACTCCCCACCCCCCAGGTCGTCGCTGAACCCGTAGCGGTAGCTCACCTGCACCCCCTTCCGAGGGAGCTGGCGGGGGGGAAAGGCGATGCGCCCCAGGACCGGATCCACGGCCACCCGGTCCCGGGGAGGGCGGTAGCTCCAGTGGGTGAGGTCCGCCACCATCAGGGCCTCGGGGGGGAGGGGAGCCTCGCCGGAGTGGCCGGCCCACCCCTCGGCCCAGATGGCGAAACTCCGCTCCTCTCCGTACCACCCCTCCAGATTCCGCTCCACCCCCCGTCGACGGAGGGGAGTGGGGAGGTCCAGGGAGCCGGTTCCGGCAGCGGGGTTGGTGAAGAGGGGAGCGTCGTTGCCCAGGACGCTGAAGGTGTAGGCCGCCGGGCTCACCCCCTCCAGGCAGTAGGCCGGGGCCCGGGTCACCGGGTAGGCCCTGAGGCGCCAGAGATGGAGTCCCACGGTGGGGATGTTGGTCCGGCCCGGCGTGCGACAGCCTCGGGGACGCCGCACGTCCACGGTGTGGGCGAGGGTGTCGAAAGGCCCGCCCAGCAGGTCCAGGGTGTCCCCGCTGCGGAGGTCCGCCGTCCCCCCCCGGTGGAGACGGAGGTGGTTCATGGACTGGCTCCAGGCCAGGAGGCGGTAGTACTCCACCGCCCGCCCGGGCCAGCCCGCCACGTCCCGGGCCAGCGCCTCTAGGACGGCCCGGGTCCCCTTCCGGCGCCGGAGGGCCAGGGTGTTGGCCACCTCCCGTCGGGGGATGAGGATCCGGTTCCGGAGCGCACTTCCCCGGGCCGGGTCCCCGGGTTGCCCCGCCTCGTGGACGGGACGGTAGCCCACCAGCTCCCCCAGGTAGGGAACGACCCAGTCCTGGCAGGTCTCGATGAACCAGTTCTCGTAGAGCTGCCGGATGTCCTCGTCCACCAGGCGGGCCTGCTCCTCCATGAGCTGCAGGAG
>JBJHCB010000071.1:0-9832 GCA_050485805.1 Gemmatimonadota bacterium
CCACGACCCTGCCTGGGGGTCAGGTGGGTGTGGAATACGGTGTCCAGGTGGAGGCCGAAGGGGGCCAGACGCCGTACGCCTGGACGGTAAGCGCCGGGTCGCTGCCCGCGGGGCTGGGGCTGAACGGGAGCACCGGGGTGATCGCGGGGACGCCGCCGGCGGCGGGGACGGCAAGCTTCACGGTCCGGGTGGAGGGTGCGGACGGCCTGGCCAGCACCCGGAGCCTGAGCCTCACGGTGGTGGAGGAGGGTGTGCCGCCGCCGCCGCCGCCCCCCCCGCCGCCTCCCCCACCTCCTCCGCCACCACCCCCACCGCCTCCATCGGTACCTGAGGCCCCCTCCGACCTGGTTCGGGATGTGGTGAGCATCGATGGGGTGAACCACTTCCGGCTCAGGTGGACGGACAACAGCTCGGTGGAGACCCGCTACGAGGTGGAGCGTTGGGACGCGGGAGGGTTCATCCGCATCGCCACCCTGACGCCAAACAGCACCGAGTTCGCGGAGCCGGTGACCGTTGGGCACCCGAGGTACCGGGTCCGGGCCTGCAACGACCAGGGTTGCTCCGCCTACGTGAACGACTAGGCCTTCCGCGGGGCCCGAGGCTGACGTCCTTGACATGCAAGTAGCCACTTGCATAACCTGGCGGGGTGAGCGACCTGTACCACGCCCTCGCCGCTCCGGCGCGCCGTGCCATCCTGGATGAGCTCCAGGAGAGGGACGGGCAGACCCTCTTCGAGCTCTGCACCCGTCTCGTCATGAAGCACGGGCTCCAGATGTCCCGCCAGGCCGTGACCCAGCACCTGGAGGTCCTGGAGGAGGCGGGGCTCGTGGCCTCCCGCCGCGAGGGGCGGTACCGGTTCCACCACTTCAACCCCGAACCCCTCGAGGCCATCGCCCGACGCTGGCCCCCCCGGGGGAAGGAGACGACCCATGCGGATCGTGGTGACGAGCGTGCCGGTGGATGACCAGGAGAAGGCCCTCCGCTTCTACACCGATGTGCTGGGGTTCCGGAAGAAGGAGGACACGCCCATGGGGAGCCACCGGTGGCTCACCGTGGTCTCCCCCCACGACCCGGACGGCGTCCAGCTCCTGCTGGAGCCCGACGCCCATCCCGCCACGCAGGCCTACAAGGAGGCCCTGGTGGCCGACGGCATCCCCTTCACCTCCTTCGGGGTGGACGATCTGGGGGGGGAGCACGCGCGCCTCGCCGCCTCGGGCGTCCGGTTCGTCCAGCCGCCCACGGACATGGGGCCGGTGAAGCTCGCGGTGCTGGACGACACCTGCGGGAACCTCATCCAACTGGCGGAGCGGGCGTGAGCCGGGGCGGGGCCTCGGGGGCGCGTGGGGTTCCGGCGCCCCTCCTTCTGCTTCCAGCCCTCCTTCTCGCGCTCCCCTCCGGTGCCCACACCCGGGACTCGGGGGAAGAGGCCCGGGCCACGGCGGACCCCCAGGCCGCTGCGGCCTTCCTCTCCCGGCTCGCCGGCACCTGGACGGTGACCTCGGAGGCGGTCCTGGGCCCGGGGCAGGATCCGATCCGGTCCCAGGGCCGTGAGGTGTCCCGGATGCTGGGAGCGCGGTGGTTCGTGGCGGAGGGGGAAGGGGAGACTCCCACGGGAGCCTCGGTTCGCTCCCTCCTGACGCTGGGATACGACCAGGTGGCCGAGGGGATCGTGGGGACGTGGATCGATTCCATGCAGGGGACCATGTGGCGCTACCGGGGGACCCTCGACCGGGACGAGGACGTCCTGGTCCTGGAGACCGAGGGACCCGTCCTGGGGAATCCGGAGGTCCTCACCCGCTACCGCGAGGTGCTGGAGCTCCGCCACGACGACCTCCGGGTGATGCGCTCCTCCATCCTGGGCCCCGACGGGGAGTGGTTCGAGTACGGCCGGGCGGAGTACCGACGGGTGCCCGGCGGCTGAGGGGTCACACCGACGCCCCTCAGGGCCGCGCCTCCAGGACCATGAAGGAGGGCGTCTCGGTGGCCCGCCGGAAGCCGGTGAAGCCGGCCTCCTCCGCCACGCGCCGCAGCGCCGCTTCCCCGGCCTGGGCGCCCAGGGCATGTCCCCCCTCCTGGGAGAGGGCGCTGGGGGTGCAGACCAGGGTGGACACGGAGAAGAAGGTCCGGGCCCGGGTGCTCACCCCCAACTCCCCGTCGGTGCACGGTTCGGTGAACATCCACGTCCCGCCGGGCTTCAGGGCCCGTCGGATGTGGCGGGCCGCGCCCACGGGGTCGCCCCACTCGTGGAGGGCGTTGAAGACGCAGATCAGGTCGAAGGCTCTGCCCTCGAAGGTGTCCGCGCCGGCCACCCGGAACTCGACCCGGTCCTCCACCCCGGCGTTGGCCGCGGCCTGACGGGCCGCCTCCACCGACCCCGCGTGGGAGTCGAAGCCCACGAAGGTGGAGGCGGGGAAGGCTTCCGCCAGGAGGAGGAGGGCCGCACCCTGCCCGCATCCCACATCCGCCACCCGGGCGCCGGTCTCCAGCTTCTCCTCCACCCCATCCAGGGCCGGGATCCAGCTCTGGACCAGGTTCGTCCGGTACACCGGTTCGAAGAAGCGCTGGGTCCCCAGGAAGAGATCGCAGTGGTGTTCGCCCCATCCCACCCCCCCGTCCGAGGTGAAGGCCTCCCGAACGCGTTCGGTGCTCTTGTGGTTGGCGCTGGCCACCATGGCCCCACCCACCACGTAGGTGGGGCTCGTCGGGTCGGCCAGGCAGGCGGCCTGTTCCGGGGTCAGCCAGAACCGCTTCCCCTCTCCATCGCCCTCACAGTACCCGCTGGCCACCTGGGCCCTGAGCCATTCCGCCACGAGGCGGGGGTGGCATCCGGTGGCTCGGGCCAGATCATCCGCGGACTGGGGCCCTCCGTCGGCCAGGACCCGGTAGAGGCCCAACTGGTCCCCCAGCACCACCGTGGCCGCGTGGAAGGTGGCGGCCTGATCCGCCGCGTATCGGTCCAGGAACGCCTTCAGTCTGTCCTTGTCCAGTGGCATGTGCGCTGCCTCCGTCTCGGTGGTCCTCCCTCCCGGCCCCTCAGGTCGCCGGGGGGATGTTCTGGTTGACGTGGAAGAAGTTGTCCGGGTCGTACTTCGCCTTCACCTGCCGGAGGCGCGGGTAGTTGTCGCCGTAGGTGGCCCGGATCCGGTCCGCCCCCTCCTCCATCATGAAGTTGATGTAGGCGCCGCCGGCCGAGTGGGGATGGAGCGCCTGCCAGTAGTCCCTGGCCCAGGCGGAGATCCGGTGGACGTTGGCCGGATCCGGGTCGACCCCGGCGATGACCATGGACCAGCGGGCGTCCCGGAAGGCCCAGGCCGTGTCCCCGGGCCCCACGCGGTGGACGGCCCCGTCGATGGGGTACAGGTGCATGGTGGATTTCGAGGTGGGCACCTCCCCGAATCGGACGTGCTGGGCGATGGCCTCGTCCGTGAGCTCCCGGACCACATCCCCCTTCCAGTACCACTGGTCCCCCTGGGGGTAGAGGGCGTCGAACATCCCCTGGAGGGCCGGATAGGGCATGGATCCCGTGAACTCGAAGAGGGGCTCGGCCACCTCCCGGGCCTCCTGGATCGCGGCCTGGGCCTCCTCCTGCGGGCCCGTGAGGCACCAGAGCAGCCCGCACACCTTCCGGCCGTGGATGGACTCTGGGAAGGGGGGGGCGGCGGGGACCTCGGCGGTGAGGTAGAAGGCGTACACGTCCTCGGGGACGGTGGGAAGCCAGTCCCGGTACCACCGCAGGGTGGGCTCCAGCGCCTCCATGGGCCAGAAGAGGGGCCCCGCCACCACGGTGTGGATGGGGTGGAGTCGGTATTCGAAGGAGGTGACCACCCCGAAGTTTCCGCCGCCCCCCCGGAGGGCCCAGAGGAGGTCCGGGTTCTCCTCCTCGGTGGCGTGGACCAGGCGTCCGTCGGCCAGCACCACGTCGGCGCTCAGCAGGTTGTCCACCGTGAGCCCGCACCTCCGGGTCAGGTATCCGTGGCCGCCTCCCAGGGTGAGGCCGCCCACGCCGGTGGTGGAGATCACCCCGCTCACCGTGGCGAGTCCGAAGGCATGGGTGGCGTGGTCCACATCTCCCCAGGTGCAGCCTGGCTCCACCCGGGCGGTCCGCCGTTCCGGGTCCACCCGGATGCCCTTCATGGACGAGAGGTCGATGACCAGGCCGTCGTCCACCAGGGCCAGCCCCGGTCCATTGTGGCCTCCGCCGCGGATCGCCGTGGATAGTCCGTGCTCCCGGCCGAAGGCCACGGCGGTCATGACGTCCGCCACGTTGGTGCAGCGGGCGATGAGCCGGGGGCGCCGGTCGATCATCCCGTTGTAGATCGTCCGGGCGGCGTCGAACCCGGGGTCCTCCGGCTCGATGACCTCTCCCCTGAGGTGCTCCCTGAGGCTCTGGATCTGATGGGGTGCAGGCATGTGGGTCTCCTCGTGCGCTGGGCGATGGATGCGAAGGCCCCTGAAGCCGGCATCCCCCTCCACCCCGCGCCGTCCGAGGACGGGTCCCGGGAGCGACCCGGGTCGCAGATGACCCGGGTCAGGGCTCCAGGATGTCCGCCGACCAGACGCTCTCGTGCTCCAGGCGGGCCTGCCGGAGGGCGCCCCGCACCGCTCCCGCGTCGGGGGCCTCGAAGAGACAGATGAGACGGCTCCGGTCCCGGGAGAGATGGCTTCGGATCCAGTGGACCCCGTTCCGGTCCAGGCAGGGCGAGAGCTGGCCCACCAGCTCCGCCAGCCGCTCGTCGGTGAGGGGTGGGTCGAAGCGGCGCTCCAGGATGACGTTGGCCATGACGGGTCTCCTCGGGAGGGGATGGAAGGGGAAGGCCGGTCCAGGGGTCCTGACCGACAGGATGCGGCGCCGGTGTTGGAGCCGGCGTTGTACGCAGCGTTGAAATGGAGGGAAGGGAGCCAGATCACCCGGAAAGGGCGTCCCGGGCCCGTCGCACCACGCGGCGGGCCCGGTGGGAGACCCGGTGGGGTGGGTGGGTGATTTCCGGTGATTCCAGGTGCCGGAGCCCCTCTCCGGGCCGGCCCCCGGCGGCCTCACAGAGGGCCAGGAGACCCCGGGCCAGCGCCAGGAGGCTGGGGCGCTGCAGGGCCCGGGCGGCCTCCAGCGTCTCCCGGGCCCGGGATCGAGCCGCCTCGGGGCGACCCAGGGTGAGCTCGACCTCGGCGGTCCAGGCCTGGACGTGGGCCACCTTCCAGAGGTTGTCCAGGGTCCGGAGCTCCGCCAGGGCCCGGTCGATCCCCGTGAGCTCCGGGGCATGGGCGGCGTCCGTCCCCGCGCCCTCCAACCCCGACAGGACCGTGGCCACCGCGCCGAGCCCCCGGGCGAAGGCCGCCTCCTCCTGGTCGTCCATGCGCTCGGCCAACTCCTCGGCCTCCCGGGCCCGGAGGAGGGCAGCCTCGTGGGCGCCCCGGTCCAGCTCCACCATGACGGTGCGGGTCAGCGCCGGGCATTCCCACCACCGGTCCCGGGCCCGGCGGCCGAGGTGGATCACCTCCCGAAAGGCGTGGGAGGCCGGCTCCAACTCTCCGTCGTGGTGGTGGAGCAGGGCCCGGGCCAGGGCCACCACCTCCGAGTCCACCCCGTGCGCCTCCGCCAGGGCGAAGGCTTCCGCGGCCAGGCGCCGGGCCTCCTCGGGGGCCTGATCCAGGAGGAGGAGGCAGGCCGCGGTCTCGCTGAGGGATCGGATGGCCCGCTCCTCCCCGGCGTGGCGACCCGCCTCGGCGGAGCGCACGGAACTCTCCTCCGCCTCCTGGAAGGCGCCCCTCTGGTACTGGAGCTCCATGAGGAGGGCGTGGCCCAGGGAGATCACATCCAGGAGCCCGGCCGACCGCGCCTCCTGGATCAGCCGCTCCACCCTCGCCTCCATGTCGGAGGGACGGCGTTCCCGCATCCCCCGGAAGCTGTGGATCCGCAGAAGCCCCGTCTCGCCGCGGATCCGGGCGTCGTTGGGAAGCCCGTCCAGTTGGCGGAGCCCCCGCTCCACCAGCTCCGCCGCTTCGTCCAGGGCGAAGACCCAGAAGGACTCCTCGGCGGCCTCGATGCACGCCTGGATGGATCGCTCCGGGAGCCCCCCCAGTTCGGCGTGGTGGGCCACGGCGCCCGGCAGGCGGATTCCGGGCCCGTCCGGGGAGTCCAGGGCCTCCGCCACCCTCCGGTGGATGGCTCGCCGGGCAGGCTCGGAGAGCCGTCGGTACGCCGCCTGGCGCACCAGGTCATGGGAGAAGTCGAAGCGGTCGGCCCCGGTGGGACGGAGGATCCGCCTCCGCTCCAGGGCGTCGACGGCCTCCACGATCTCGTGGGCGGGGCGGTCCACAACCCGCACCAGGGTCGGGACGTCGAAGGCCCGGCCCAGGGCGGCCGCCCATGGCAGGAGGGAACGGGCGGGGGGATCGAGGCGGTCCAACTGGCGCCCCAGGACCTCCCCCAGGCTGCTGGGGATCCCGGTCTCCCCATCCTGGAGGGATCCGGCCACGGCCAGCGCGAAGAGGGGGTTCCCCTCGCTGGTGCTGAAGACCAGCTCCGGGTCGAGCTTCCCGTCCACCGCGCGCACCAGGGCCTCCGTGTCGGACGGGCCCAGCCGCTCCAGGGGGATCCGGGAGAGGTCGCCGGACTCCCCCAGCGAGTGGAGGACCCGCTGGATCGGGGAGCCGGTGGGGATCTCCGTGTCCCGCGCCCCCAGGGCCAGGAGGAGGGGCGAGGACCGGAGGGTCCGCACCAGGTAGTGGAGGAGGGCGGCGGAGGAGGGGTCGAGCCACTGGACATCGTCCAGGATCACGACCCCCGGCGCCCGCGCCTGCGCCATCCCCTCCAGGAGGAGGGCCACCGCATCGAAGAGCTGCGCCCTCTCGGAGGGGGCGTCGGGCCGGAGCCCCGGGTCCCGGGCCTCCTCCTGCGGAGGCCCTGCCGGCGGGCGCCCCACAAGCCCCCTCAGGTCGTCCCGGGCGGAGGACCCCAGGAGGGGAGGGGGGAGCCCCCGGAGCATGTCCACCCACGGGCCGTAGGGTCGGACCTCCTCGGACTCGAAGACCCGGCCGGAGACCACCCACCCCCCCCGGGCGCGGACCACCCCCACCATCTCCCGGAGGAGGCGGGTCTTGCCGATCCCGGCCTCCCCCGTGACCAGGACGACATGGGTGCGGCGGTTGGCACCGTCGTTCCCGAGGGGCCGCAGCAGCGCCGCCAGCTCGGCCCGCCGACCCACCAGGGGAGGATCCCCGGGGCCGATGGGTGGAAGGCCGTCGGGGTGGGGGAGGGCGGAGAGGACCGCCTCCACCGCGGGGGTGGCCGATGGGGGGCTCCCCTTCAGGCGCCTCCGCGCCGCTTCCAGCGCCTCCGACGGTTCCACCCCGAGGCGATCCGAGAGCATCCGACGGCAGCGTTCGTAGACCTCCAGGGCCCGATCCACCCGGCCCATCCGGCCCAGCAGATCCATGGAGGCCACGTAGGCGGGCTCCGCGTAGGGGTCCAGGCTGAGACGCGAGAGGGCGTGGGGCAGGGCGGCCTCGGGGTCGTCCCGGAGGCGGGTGGCCAGCTCGCCCCGGAGGGCCACATGGAGGGTCCGGAGCCGCTCCCGCATCCCCAGACACCACGCCTGGTACTCGTGGCACCCCCTCAGGTCCAGGCCTTCCAGGAACTCGCCGCGGAAGAGGGAGGCCCATCGGTGGAGCTCCTCCACGGGGATCCCGGAACGCTCCCGGGCGGTCAGGTCCTGGACGGCTCGAACGTCCACCCCGATCCGGCCCGGCTCGATCCCCACCCGGTCCCCGGACCGGACGATCACCGGGGGGCCATCCTCCTCCTCCAGGGTTCCCCTGAGCTTCGAGAGACCCCACCGGAGCCCTGCCCGGGGATCGGCCACCCGCGGCCAGAGGAGGTCGCAGAGGGCGCTCCGGGGCTGGAGCCGGGGGTGGGCGGCGAGATAGCCCAGGAGCGCACGGGCCTTCCGGGAGGGAGGCAGCTCCACGCCCTTCCCCGCCCGTTCGACCTCCAGGGGACCCAGGAGGCGGATCTGGAGCTGGTCGGAGCCCATGGTGGATCCCCTTGCCCCGGGGGGGCGGACGGTGTGTTCGCGGAGCCGTTTGTGGCGCCCCGTGCCCGAGCCCGTGCCCGGACGGCTACCGCAGGGTGGCACAGGATGGAATGGAGGGAAAGGGGTGGGTCAGAGGTCCTCGAACCCTCCATGGGAGACCTGTTCGTTGGGCAGCTCGCGGTGGAGGACGAGGGCGATGCAGTAGAGCCCGAAGCCGATGAAGCCCGCGGAGGCCAGGATCACCCCCTACTCCCCCCAGGCATGCTCGACGATCCCGGAGAAGGTCTCGGCGATCCCCCGGACCTCGTCGGGGCCATGGGTCCAGGCCGTCCGGAGGGCGAACCACCCCACCAGGCAGTATACGGCGCCTCTCACCACGTGACCGAACCACCCGGCCACCCCGGCCGCCACCTGCTCCACCCGGTGCATCTGGCGTCCCTCGTACTCGTCCCGGTAGCGGAGGGAGAGCCCGAACCGGAGCTCGTTGAGACCCCCCGCCACCAGGCCGAGGCCGATGAGCCCCACCCCCCATTCCCCCCGGGGAGGCCCAGGAGCGTGGCCGTGTGATCCCGGAGCTCACCTTCCCCGGACCGCACGCCCGCCAGCGCGGCGCCGGCCCGGAGGGCGAAGGCCAGGTCGGTGGCCCCGATCCCGACGTACACCGTGCGCTTGGCCAGCCCGAAGACCCCGGCCCCCTCCCGTTCCACATCCGCGAAGCATCGGAGGACCTGCCAGGCTGCGTACGCCATGAACGCGGCGATGAGAAGGAGGAGGAGAACGGCCGTGAAGGGCGACTCCGCGAGGCTCTCGATCACCCCCGTCACATCGGCGTCCGCGCCTTCCCGGGCGGAGTGCCGGAGGGCCACCCCTCCCACGGCCCCGCACACCAGACCCTTGGCGGCATGGCCGAACCGGGCGACGCGGTCGAACCACCCGCTTCCAAAGACGGACCGGACGATACCTTCCAACGCGGGACCCGGGTTCGGGGAAGGGGCGGGGTTCCTGGCCGGGACCCCGCTCGGAACCGGCATGCGGAAAGGATGCAGGAGACGGACCATGGGTGCGGCCCCGGGAGGGTCCTCCCGCGCCGTCACACGCCCCGTGAAACCCCCGGCGCCCGACCTCCGTAGGGGGGGACATGGCGCTCCGATCCCGTTGGCGGGAACCGGTCCTCCTGCCGTGGGCAGGGAATCCGGAACGCCCCTCGCTCCCGGCGGGACGCCGCCCGGAGTTCCTGAACCCCAGGCCTGGAGTACGGGATCATGTGGCGCCACTCCCTCCTACCTGCCCTCGTCCTTCCCCTCGCAACCCTCCTCCTCCTGGCCCATCCAGCCGCCCCCGCGCCGCTGGGGGGTGAAGCCGGGGCCCAGGAACGGGAGATCGAGGCCTCCGGGCTTCCCCGGGACATGGTGGACCGGCTCATCCGGATCGTGAACGACCCGGGGACCGCCCACTATCGCGGAGCCACCCTCATTCCCCGGGACTCCCTGGTGACCGGGCACATGGTGGTGATGGGGTCCCTGGAGCTGGCGGGAGAAGTGGAGGGGGACGTCATCGTGGTGGGAGGGGACGCCGAGCTCCGGTCGGGTGCCTGGATCCGGGGAGATATCACCGTGGTGGACGGAGAGCTGCGCAACGACGAATGGGGGAGGATCGAGGGGCTGGCCGCACAGGCCTCCCGGGCCGTTGCCCGGGGGGTGCCCGGGGCCCGGATGACGGGGCGGGATCCCGGGGTCTCGGTGCCCGTGAGCCGGGATCGGGAGCGGGGCGCCTCGTCCCACGTCGCCCTCCGGTTCGCCGAC
>JBJHCB010000072.1:0-9781 GCA_050485805.1 Gemmatimonadota bacterium
GCCCGGGCCACGGCCGAGGCGTCCACCGGGGCGTCGCCCCGCCCCCGGTTCCGGTGGTGGATCCGGACGTTCTCCCCCCGGCGCTGCGCGTCGGGGAGATCCACGAAGAAGAGTTCGTCGAAGCGCCCCTTCCGCAGGAGCTCCGCCGGGAGCCGGTCCACGTCGTTGGCGGTGGCCAGGACGAACACGTCCCCCTTCCGATCCTGCATCCAGGAGAGGAAGGTCCCCAGGACCCGCCGGGACACCCCGCCATCCTCGGATTCCCCCGAGGCGAAGGCCTTCTCCAGCTCGTCGATCCAGAGGACCAGGGGAGCCATCTCCTCCGCCAGCCGCATGGCCCGGCCGAAGTTCTTCTCCGTCTCTCCGATGTAGCGGTTGTAGAGGGCCGAGGGATCCAGCTTGAGGAGGGGGAGCCCCCATTCCCCCGCCACCGCCCGGGCGCACAGGCTCTTCCCGCACCCCGGGACCCCGGCCAGGAGGATCCCCCGGGGGAAGGTGAGCCCGAACTCCCGGGCCCGCTGCGGGTCCTTCACCAGGGCCGTCCTGCGCCGGAGCCAGTCCTTCAGGCCCGCCAGGTCCGCCACCTCCGCGAAGCTGCTCTCCGCCGGGTAGTACTCCAGGAGCCCCTCCCGCTCCACGATCCTCCGCTTCGCCTCTGCCACCGCCTCCAGGTCCCCGGTCCCGAGCTGCCCGTCCTCCAGGATGGCCCGGGTCAGGATCTTCTCCGCCTCCATCAGGGTGAGTCCGGAGAGCTGACCCAGGAGCCGGTCCAGCTCCGCACGGGTGAGGCTCACCTCCACGGGGCGCTTCCGGTTCAGGTCCCGGAGGATGCGCGCCACCAGCTCCCGGAGCTCCTCCCGGGAGGGGCCCGGCAGGCGGAGGGCGGTGGCCCGGGTCCGGAGCCCGGCCGGGAGCTCCGGCGGCGGACCCGCGTGGATGAGGGCGCCCCGAACGGACTCCAACCGGTCCAGGGCCTCCCGGAGCTTGGCCTGCAGGAGTGCGTCCCCCGGCAGGTGGGCTTCCAGCCCGTCGAACCGGTACAGGGCCGGCAGGTCCGAGGCGGCCACGTGGCGGAGGGCCTTCTCCAGCGGCTCGGTCCCGTAGATCCCTCCCCCTCCCCCGCCGTCCCGGACGATCCCCCGGGTCCGGCTCCATCGGAGGAGGGGGCGTTCCATCCGTTCGGCCAGAAGGCGGAGGAGGGCGTCCACCCTGGGCCGGTCCTCGCTCTCCACCAGCAGGAAGGGGTGGCGGGACCGGATCAGGAGCTCGGCATCGCGGAGGGGGTCGGCCAGGGGCATGGGCTCAGCGGCTTCAGGTCAGCCGGCTCGGGGAAGGCGGGAGATCCCCTCCTCCACCGGACCGTCGAAGTGGACGTCGATCTGGGGGTAGGAGATCTCGATCCCGTCCTCCTTCAGGGCCCACCAGATGGCCTCCCGGAGCTCCGACTGGATCCGTCCGGCGCCCCAGGGGTCCTCGGACCACACCGAGACCTGCCAGTCCACCGAGGAATCCCCGAAATCCGTGAGGAGGATCACCGGATTCCGGTCCGCCAGCGCCCATTCCATGGATTCCGCGGCCCGGACCAGGGCGGCTCGCACCGCCCGCATGTCGGAATCATAGTGGACCCCCACGTCGGCACGGATCCGGAAGACCGGGTCGTCCAGGGTGTAGTTCTTCACCGTGGACTGCACCAGGGTGGCGTTGGGGATGATGATCTCCTCGTCGTCCCGGGTCCGGGCCACGGTGGTCCGGATCCCCATCTTGAGGACCCGGACCACCCGCCCCTCCACCTCCAGGATGTCCCCCGGCTTGATGACCCGCTCCACCAGCAGGATGAGCCCGGACACGAAGTTCTGGGCGATGTTCTGCATGGCGAAGCCGATCCCCACCGCGAAGATGGCCCCGGCGGCGAAGAGGGCGTTCAGGTTGATCCCCACCTGCTGCACGGCGATGGAGAGACCGATGGCCATCACCCCGTAGTGGAGCAGACGCTTCGTCACCTGGGTGGTGCCCGGGTCGTGGACCCCCCTCGAGCGGAAGCCCCGATCCAGGGCCCGCTGCATCAGGTGGGAAACCCACCAGGTGATCACGATCATGATCCCCACCACGATGATGGTGGTGAGGGTCACATCCTGATCCCCCACGGGGAAGAGGGGGAAGTTCAGGAGCTGGTGGATCCAGATTGCGATCTCTCCCAGCCCCAGGCCCTCCCCCAGTTCCAGGAGGGTGGATCCCTCCTCCTGTTCCTGGATCACCGGAGGGAGGGGGGCTCCCCCGCCGGGGAGGAGGGTGGAGAAGGACAAGGCGGCCATGGAATGGGCTCCGGCGTTGGGGATGGAAGCGGGGGCGTCGGTCGGAGGGGGGGAGGGGTCGTGGATCGGTGACAGGGGATACTCGTCCCCCCCGGAGGCGCTGTCCAGCGACCACCCCACCCGCCCGGGCCGCTGTTATATTCGGGGCCGTCGCCGGAGGGTGTCCCTCGAACGCACCCCTTCCCCCCTCGTGATCCCGCCAGCCCAGGAGCCCATGACCCCCTTCACCTTCCCAGACGACGTGGTGGTCCGGGGTGCAGGGGGCCGGATCTTCCTTCTGGTCCTGGACGGCGTGGGAGGACTCCCCCATCCGGACCGCGGCCTCACGGAGCTGGAGGCCGCCCGGACCCCCCACCTGGATGCCCTGGCGGCCCGGAGCTCCCTGGGGCGCCATCTCCCCGTGGACGTGGGGATCACGCCGGGGAGCGGCCCGGGGCACCTGGCCCTCTTCGGATACGACCCGGCACGGTATCTGGTGGGGAGGGGTGCGCTGAGCGCCCTGGGGGTGGGGTTCGAGCTCCGGAAGGGGGACGTGGCGGTACGCCTGAACCTGGCCACCCTGGACGCCGAGGGCCGGATCCTGGATCGCAGGGCCGGGCGCCCCTCCGACCAGGAGGCCCTCCGGGTGGTGGAGCGGCTCCGCCAGGGGATCGATCTCACCCGGGAGGAGGTGGAGGTCTTCCTCCTCCCTGAGAAGGAGCACCGGGTGGTCCTGATCCTCCGGGGCGAAGGGCTCGAGGGCGCCGTCCGGGAGACGGATCCGCAGGCCACGGGCGTGCCTCCCCTCCCCCCGGAGCCCCTGGAGCCCGGGTCGGCCCGGACGGCCGCGGTCCTGGCGGAGCTGGTGGACCAGGCCCGGGCGATCCTGGCCGGGGAGGAACGGATCAATGGGCTCCTGGCCCGCGGCTTCGCCCTCTACCAGGGCTTCCCGTCCCTGGAGGAGCGCTTCGGCCTCCGGGGGGCCGCCCATGCCAAGTATCCCATGTACCGGGGTGTGGCCCGCCTGGTGGGCATGGAGGTGCCTGGAGTGCCCTCCTCGGACGAGGACGCGGTGGCGCAGCTCGAGGCCCACGGCCGGGATCACGACTTCCAGTTCCTCCACCTGAAGAGTCCGGATGCCCGGGGGGAGGACGGCGATTTCGACGCCAAGGTGGCGGCCATCGAAGAGGCCGACGGCTGGATCCCCCGGATCCGGGAGCTGGACCCGGAGGTCCTGGTGGTGACGGGGGACCACTCCACCCCCGCCACGTACGGGGCCCACACCTGGCACCCGGTGCCTCTCCTGGTCCACTCCCGCTGGAGTCGCCCCTCCGCCCAACGCTTCCACGAGGCCACCTGTCGCACGGGGGAGCTGGGCCTCCTCGAGGCTCGAAAGATCATGGCCCTGGCGCTGGCCCACGCGGGTCGACTGGGGAAGTTCGGGGCATGAGCGAGGACGAGGTCGGGGATCCCGTGGAGTCCGGTGGGGAGGTCGGTGCCGGGGGCGCACCCTCCGTACGCCCCGAGGGGGCGACGGCCCCCTCCCCCGACGTGGAGGCCATCCTCACCCGGGCCCTGGGACGGGCGGAGGAGGGAGAGTGGGACGAGGTGGCCGGGGAGCTTCGGGAGGAGCTGGCGCGGCGTCCCGACGATCCCTATCTGAACTGCTGGCTCGGGATGGCGGAACGGGAGCTGGGGCTGGAGGGGGTGGCCTACGAGCGGTTCAAGCGCGCCCTGGCCGCCGACCCCCGGGATCCCGTTCTCCTGGCCACCGCGGGGAACGCCCTGGCCGCCTTCGACGATCCGGCGGCGGAGGGAGCCCTGCGGACGGCGGCGCTCCTGGCCCCCCGTCTTCCCCAGGCCCGCTGGATGTACGGGGCCTACCTGGCCCGGGAGGGTCTCCTGGAGGACGCCCTGGCCGAGCTGGATGCGGCCCTGGAGCTGGACCCGGACGACCCCGTCATCCACACCGAGCGGGGGGGCGCGCTGGCCCTCCTGGAGCGCATGGACGAGGCCGGGGGGAGCTTCGCCCGGGCGGCGGAGCTGGATCCCGAGGACGGCTGGGCCCTGGCCCTCCTGGGCCTTGTCCGCCTCGAATCCGCCCGGCGGGCGGGGGGGGAGGAGGAGGAGCTTCCGGAGCTGTCGCATCTCCTCCACCAGGCGGCAGACCTCCGTCCCGGGGAGCTGGAGACGCAGCTCCTGGCCGCCCTGGCCCTGGGTGCCGCCGGGGACGAGGACCGGGCCATGGAGATGCTGGAACGGGCCCGTCTCCACTCCGAGGGGGTGGATCTGGAGCTGATCCTGGAGGTGGAGGACCAGCTGGAGAGCGGTCCCGTGTCGTCCCTCCGCTTCCTCACCGACAGCCTGGGTCCCTCGGCGCTGAGGGAACGTCTCATGCAGCGCCCCTGACGGGCGTCCGCCCCCCGGCACGCATCCCTCCCCCGACGCGTCCTCCCGGGAACCCCGGGCCCCTGGCGGGGTGGGGGAGTGGGCGCTGTCCCGCCCGGCTCCCCTCCACCCTTCCTCCCCCGCCTCCGTGCTCTCCATCGAAGCCGAGATCCACACCCTGGCCAACGGCCTCACCGTCGTCCTGGCCCCCGACCCCCTGGCTCCGGTGGTGGCCGTGAATCTGTGGTACGGGGTGGGATCCCGGAACGAGCGTCCGGGGCGCACCGGGTTCGCCCACCTCTTCGAGCACATGATGTTCCAGGGCTCCGCCCATGTCCCGAAGAACCTCCACTTCGAGTTGGTGGAGCAGGCGGGTGGGTCCCTCAACGCCTCCACCTGGTTCGATCGGACGAACTACTTCGAGACCCTTCCCTCCCATCACCTGGAGCTGGCCCTCTGGCTGGAATCGGACCGGATGGGGTGGTTCCCCCAGGCGCTGGACCAGGAGAAGCTGGAGAACCAGCGCGGGGTCGTCCTGAACGAGCGGATGCAGCGCTACGAGAACCAGCCCTACGGGGACTGGGACGAGCGGATCCAGCGGCTCCTCTTTCCCCCGGAGCATCCCTATCACCACACCGTCATCGGGTCGGTGGAGGACATCTCCTCCGCGTCCCTCCAGGACGTGGAGGAGTTCTTCCGGACCTGGTACGTACCCCGGAACGCGGTCCTGACCCTGGTGGGGGACCTGGAGCCGGGGGCGGCCCTGCAGGCGGTGGAGCGGTGGTTCGGAGAGATCCCGCCCGGCGATCCCCTCCCCCCCCTTCCCGGAGTCGTCGATCCCGGAGCCCATGTGGGCACCACGGCCCGGGAGGTGGTGGAGGCCGATGTGCCCCTCCCCCGGATCTACGTGGGGGTGCGGATCCCCCCCTTCTCCCACCCGGACTTCTACGCCGCCGACGTGGCCACGTCGGTGCTGGCCGATGGCCGCGCGTCCCGCCTCTACCAGCGGCTGGTGCGGGAGGAGGGGATCGCCAAGGACGTGGGGGCCTACGCCTTCCCCCTCCTCCATGGGCGGAGCTTCGTCCTGGCCTGGATGACCGGGTACCCCGGCGCCGATCCCGAGGCCTTGGAGGAGGCCCTGTTCCGGGAGATGGACGCCATGCAGGACGTGACCGGGGCGGAGGTGGAGCGGGCCGTGGCCCTGGAGGAGACCCGTCTCCTCCGCCAGATGGAGCAGCTCGCCTCCCGGGCCGACCTCCTCTCCATGCACCAGCTGTACTTCGGGGATGCCCTGCGCCTGAACGGCGAGGTGGACCGGCTCCGGGCCGTGACGCCCGCGGCCGTGCGCCGCTTTGCCGCCGCCGACTTCGGTCCCCACAACCGTGCACTGGTGACCTACCTTCCCCGGGAGACCCCCTGATGGCTTCCCCCCCATCCCCCGTGGACCGGACCCGCCCCCCGGAAGCCGGACCCATTCGCCCGTTCCATCTGCCCGACGTGGCCGAGGACCGCCTCCCCCGGGGGCTGGAGCTCCGGGTCCTCCGGGAGGCCCGGGTGCCCCTGGTGAGCGGATGCCTGGTCCTGGATGCCGGGGAGGCCTCCCTTCCCCCGGAGCGGGCCGGTCTTGCCGTCCTCACCGGGGACGCCCTGCAGGGGGGCACAGAGCTCCGCTCCGGGGCGGAGCTGGCCCTGGCCCTGGAACGCCTGGGGACGTCCCTGAACATCTCCACGGGATGGGATGCCACCACCCTCACCTTCACCTGCACCGCGGAGCGTCTGGCCCCCTCCCTGGAACTCCTGGCGGAGGTGGTCCGGCGACCCGCCTTTCCCGCCGAGGAGGTGGACCGGGTCCGGAGGCAACGGTTGGCCGCCGTCCGCCAGCGCCTCATGGACCCCGGGGCCCTGGCCGACGACGAGGCGGACCGGGTCCTCTTCCCGGGGGATCATCCCTACCACCGGCCCCTGGCCGGGACCCAGGAGAGCATCGAAGGCGTCACCCCGGAGCACGCCCGGGGGTGGGTGGAGGCGCGCTACCGGCCCGGCCGAGGGGGGCTGGTGCTGGTGGGGGACCTGGACGCCGACGAGGCCCGGGAGCTGGTGGAGGCCCACTTCGGGGACTGGGAGGGAACCCCCCATCCCAGGGGTGGGCTCCCGGAGGTCCTCCCCCCCGACCCCAGGGCCGTGGTCATCGTGCACCGGCCGGGGGCCGTCCAGACCGAGATGCGGCTCGTGTATCCGGGACCGGGCCGGAAGCATCCGGATCGCCTCTCCCTGCAGGTGGGCAACGCCGTCCTGGGCGGGGCCTTCACCAGCCGCCTCAACCTGAATCTCCGGGAGCGCCACGGGTTCACCTACGGGGTCCGCTCCAACTTCACCCACCGGCGCCGGGGGGGGCTCTTCCTCCTCTCCACCGCCGTGGAGACCCGGGTCACCGCCGCCGCCCTCCGGGAGGCCATGGGGGAGTTGGATCGCTTCGTGGAGGACGGACCCGAGGAGGGGGAGGTGGCCCGGGCCAGGGACTACCTGGCGGGCGTCTTTCCCCTCCGGATGGAGACCACCGGGCAACTGGCCGCCCGCATCGCCGAGCTCCTCATCTACGACCTCCCCCAGGACGAGCTCCATGGCTACCGGGACCGGATCCGGGCGGTGACCAGGGAGGGGGCCCACGAGGCGTTCCGACGCCACGTCCAGCCCTCCCGCATCCCCATCGTCCTGTGCGCAGACGCCGACGCGGTGACGGAGGAGCTGGAGGGGCTGGGGCTGGGTCCGGTGGAGGTGCGCCTTCCCGAGGCGGCGGAGACGGTGGAGGCCGCGGAAGGGGAGGCGGGGTGAGCGGGGAAGGGCGCCCTCCCGATGTCCCGCCCCTCCTGGACCGACGGGAGGTCTGGAACGGACGGATCGTCCGCCTCAGCGTGGACCGGGTCCGCTTCCCCGACGGGAAGGAGGGGGAGCTCGAGCTCATCCGCCACGCAGGGGCCGCCGCCGTGGTGCCCTTCCTGGATCCTCCCCTGGACCCCGATCCCCGCGTCCTCCTTCTGGACCAGTACCGCTACGCCGCCGGGGGGAGGCTCCTGGAGGTCCCCGCCGGGATGCCCCTGGACGGACGGGAGCCGTGGGAGCGATGTGCCCTCCGGGAGCTGGAGGAGGAGACGGGGAGACGGGCAGGGGAGCTCCGGTACCTGACCCGGATCCACACCACCCCGGGCTTCACCGACGAGGTGATCCACCTGTTTGCCGCCACGGAGCTCGGGGAAGGGCGGGAGGCCCCCGACGCCGACGAGTACATCGAGCCGGTGATCCTCCCCTTCTCCCGGGCCCTGGAGGGGATCCGCCGGGGTGAGATCGTGGATGGAAAGTCGGTGGCGGCCCTCCTCTTCCTCCGGGCCTTCCTCCCGGATGCGTGGGACCACCCCCTCCCCGTCCCTTCCCGCGGCGACCCGTCTCCCGCCTGAGGGTCCGACCTCCCCCCGGATTCCCGTGCGAGTGTCCCACATTCCTGCGCGGTGGCCGTCCTCGGAAAGGGACACCTCCCGGCCGCAGGCCCTCGCCTGAAGGGGAGAAATGGCGCCATTCGGCCACTTTTCCCGGAACGATCGGACTGGTACGCATCCTGCACATACAGGAGGCGAGACCCGGTCCGAGGGTCTCCGCCACGCGGGGGGCGCCACCCCCGCATACGGGAGGTCGAATCGCCATGTTCGCCAGGAAGACGGTGCAGACGAACGGATCCCTCGCCGCCTCTCCAGCTCGCTCCACCCGGGAGGAGATTCGGTCCCTCTCCGACAGCGAGGTGGTACAGCGCTTCCTGGACGGTGAGGAGCGGGCCTTCGGTGAACTGGTGGGGCGCTACGACTCCCGCCTCCTGAACTTCGTGTACCGGACCGTGGGGGATCGGGAGCGGGCCCAGGACCTGGTGCAGGAGACCTTTGTCCGGGTCTACCGCCACCTCCACCGATTCGACCAGACGAAGAAGTTCTCCACCTGGATCTACACCATCGCCGGGAACCTGGCGAAGAACGAGCTCCGGAACCGGTCCCGGAATCCGCTGGTCCTCTTCCAGACCATCAAGAAGAACTGGGACGCCGACCACCGGCCCCTGGAGTGGGAGGACGAGTCCACCAAGCCCGACGACCTCTTTCGGAAGCGGCACCTCCGGGAAAAGGTGGAAGAGGCCGTGAAGGAACTTCCCGAGCACCATCGCCTGGTCTTCGTCCTCCGGGAGCTGGAGGGCCGGACCTACGAGGAGATCGCGGAGATCACGGACACGAACCTGGGGACGGTGAAGAGCCGCCTGAACCGGGCCCGGAACAACTTCGCCCGGATCATCGAGCCCCTGGTGGACTGATCCCGGAACGGAAACACCCCCGGGCGTGGCCATCCCCCCACTGGCCCCCCGGGCTGCCCCCGTCGGTTCGCCGGCGGGGGTTTTTCCGTGGTGGGGGCCGCACCGTCCCTCCGACCATTCCCCCGGGGGGGGGCGGGCGGCCGGGAACCCTTCCGGCAACGCGCCTGTACCAGAGGGGAGTCCCGCACCTTAACGGGGCCGGGCGTCGGGGCCGGGCGCCGGGTACGGCACCGGGTCCACCCCCGGGACCCGCAGACGGAACGAGAGGGGAGATCCTGAACCATGACCTGCCAGGAGTTTCTGGAGCGGTACTCCGAGTACCGTGACGCCGGGGAGGACGATCCCGTCCGGGATCCGTTCCTCCGGCACCAGGAGTCGTGTCCGCGCTGCGCGCGGTACGCCTCGGTGGTGGACCAGGGGGTGGCCTTCCTGCGGGATCTCCCCGGCCCCGAGCCCCGGGACGACTTCCGGCACCGCCTCCGGCATCGCATCTACCAGGCCGAGTGGGAGGAGGCCCGGGGGCGGAGGGGCGCGACCGGATCCGCGTGGGTCACCATGGCGCTGGCCGCGGCGGCCATCCTCACGGGTCTGGCGGTCTGGGGGCCCATCCCCTTCCCCACGCCCACCGTTTCCCTCCCCGCGGTCCAGGCCAGGGCACCTGCCCCCCTCCCGATCCCCGGAGACGACGGTCTCCGGCCGGGTCGCACGCCCGGCTTCCTCCTCCAGGAGGACCTCTGGGCCCAGTCCCACGTCTGTC
>JBJHCB010000073.1:0-9734 GCA_050485805.1 Gemmatimonadota bacterium
TCCCACCCCCTCCGTTCCGACCCGAAGGACGAGCCCGGGCCGGCTCGGCCCTGTGTGTGTTGGACAAGGACGGGTGGCCGAGTGGCTTAAGGCGCACGATTGGAAATCGTGTGGGTGCAAGCCCGCGTGGGTTCGAATCCCACCCCGTCCGCTTTTTCCGGTTTGTCCGGTTTTCCTGGAGTACTTGGATCCCAGCACGCACCGCGGCGCTGGTTCACGGGGCGTGGCTCAGTCCGGTAGAGCGCTGCGTTCGGGTCGCAGAGGTCCCCGGTTCGAATCCGGGCGCCCCGATTGGTTGGTTGGAGAAGGATCATCCGAGGACCCGGTACGTCCGGAGGCGTAGTCCTAACTGGTAAGGCACCGCACTCGAAATGCGGCGGGCAGAGATGCCCTTGGGGGTTCGAGTCCCTCCGCCTCCGCTTCCCGACCTCATCACGCTCGTGGGCCTCCTGGCCTGCGGGCGTGTTCTCGTTTCCGGACCGCGGTGGATCCCCCGGTGCCCTGTCGGCGATCCCCCGGGTCAGGGATGGCTGGGCGCGGGGGCTGTACGGAGAAGGAGGCCGGTCCGTCTCACGCCCCACCATCCGGTTGGGCCACTGCCCCGTCTCGGTCGAGGGGCCTCAGGCCGAAGCGGGGGAAGCGCCCGCGAACCGGGGCCGGCATCCCTCCTCGGAGGCTCCTTTTCGGAGGCTCCCTTTCGGAGGCTCCCTTGCGGAGGGGAACGAGAAAAACGTCGCACTCCATGGTTCCCGAAGTGCCGAGTGCGGCATCCGTCTCGGAAATCGAGAACCGTTGGCGCCTCGCCGGCGGGAATCGGGCTGAGAGCAGAATTCTGCTCGAAATCCGGGAAGAATGAAGACCTCGAGCATCCACGGGATGCCGAGATGTGCATCCTGATCGGTGCCGCATCGTTGCCGCATACGTGCCGCACCGGTGCCCGCAGCGGTGTCCGCTCATGCCGGGCGCCTCCCCTGGCCCCCCGCTCCGCCCACCCCCCTGCTCATGCCGGCGCGCCAGGGCCCGGCCGCGCGTGGCCCCGCCTTCAGGGTTCACCTGCACGGCTCGCCCGCAGGGTTGGCGCGCAGGGTTGGCGCGCAGGGTTCGCCAGCAGGGTTCACGGCCGTGGCGCGGTTGCCGGGGCGGGGCGCCCGTGCCTACTCTCCTCCCCCGGGAGCCATCTGGTCCACCTACCCCCTGCGCCTGTCGCCATGTCCCAACGCCTCGTGGTCATCGGAGGGGACGCCGCAGGAATGAGCGCGGCCTCCCAGGCCCGCCGTCGGCGTCCGGCGGACGATCTGGAGATCGTGGCGTTCGAGCGGGGGCCGTTCACTTCCTATTCGGCATGCGGGATCCCCTACCTCCTCGGGGGGGTGGTGGAGGACCACCGGGACCTGGTGGCCCGGACCCCCGAGACCTTCCGGGATCGCTTCGACATCGACGCCCGCACGGGCCATGAGGTGGTGGCCATCGACCTTGCGGCCCGGCGGGTGCGGGTGCGGCAGACGGGCTCGGACCGGGAGTGGGCGGAGGCCTGGGATCACCTGGTGGTGGCCACGGGGGCCGAGCCCATCCGACCTTCCCTGCCCGGGATCGACCTGGCGGGAATCCACGGGATCCAGACCCTGGAGGATGGGCTGGTGGTGGCTCGGGAGCTGGAGGAGACGGAGCCCCGGAACGCGGTGGTGGTGGGCGGGGGGTACATCGGCCTCGAGATGGCCGAGGCCCTGGTGATGCGGGGTCTCCGGGTCACCCTGGTGGAGCAATCGCCGCAACCCATGCGCACGCTGGACCCCGAGATGGGGGCGCTGGTGGCCGACGCCCTGCGGGATGCAGGGGTGGACCTCCGGTTGGAGGAGGCGGTGGAGGCGTTCGAGGCGACGCGAGGCCGGGTCACCGGGGTCCGTACCTCGGGGGGGGTGCTTTCCGCGGAGGTGGTGATCCTGGGCCTCGGGACCCGGCCCCGTTCGCACCTGGCGGAGGCAGCGGGGATCCCGGTGGGCCCCACCGGGGGGATCAGGACCGATCGACGCATGCAGACCGAGGTGGAGGGGGTCTGGGCGGCAGGGGACTGTGTGGAGACCTTCCACCGCGTGTCGCGGGCCCCGGTGGCCATCGCGCTGGGGACCCATGCCAACAAGCAGGGTCGGGTGGTGGGGATCAACCTGGGAGGCGGCTACGCCACCTTCCCGGGCGTGGTGGGGACCGCCGTCTCCAAGATCTGCGAGGTGGAGGTGGCCCGGACGGGCCTGAACGCGGAACAGGCTGCCCGGGCGGGGTTCTCCTTCGAGACCGTCACGGTGGAGTCCACCACCCGGGCCGGGTACTTCCCGGGAGCCAGGACCATGAAGACCCGGATCCTGGCGGAGCAGGGTTCCGGCCGCCTCCTGGGGGCCCAGATCGTGGGTCTGGAAGGGGCGGCGAAGCGGATCGATGTCCTGGCCGCATGCCTGTGGAACGGGATGACCGTGGACGAGATGCAGGGGATGGACCTCTCCTACGCGCCCCCCTTCTCACCGGTGTGGGACCCGGTCCTCATCGCTGCCCGGAAGGCGGCGGAGCGGATCGAGGAGACGGCCTCGGACGTGCGCTGAACCCCGCCCGGAACCCATCCCGTCCTTCCACTTCGCAGGTTGCGCGTCGGCGGGGGAGGGAGATCTTTCTACGGCTCCGGCAGACGGTGGGGGACCCCTCCCAGCGGCCCTGCGCCCTCGTCGGATGCCCGCGGCCCCACCGGATCCACAGTCCAGCCCAACCCTCATGACCTACACCGAGGACACCCTCGAATCCCTCCGCAGGACCAGCCCCGGCCAGGACGAGTTCTTCCAGGCGGTGGGCAACGTCCTTCGTTCGCTCGGCCCCCTCCTGGACCGCGAACCCCGGTATCGCCGCCACCGGATCATCGAGCGCATCGTGGAGCCGGAGCGGCAGATCTTCTTCCGGGTGTGCTGGGTGGACGATGAGGGCGAGGTGCAGGTGAACAAGGGCTACCGGGTGCAGTTCAACTCCGCCCTCGGACCCTACAAGGGGGGGCTCCGGTTCCACTCGGGGGTGAATGCGGGGGTGATCAAGTTCCTCAGCTTCGAGCAGATCTTCAAGAACGCCCTTACCGGCCTGGCCCTGGGAGGGGCGAAGGGGGGCTCCAATTTCAACCCCAGGGGCCGGTCCGACCAAGAGATCATGCGCTTCTGCCAGTCCTTCATGACGGAGCTCTTCCGGCACGTGGGGCCCTCCGTGGACGTACCTGCGGGGGACATCGGGGTGGGCACCCGGGAGATCGGGTATCTGTTCGGGCAGTACAAGCGGCTCACCGGGAGCTTCGACGGGGTCCTCACCGGAAAGGGTCTGGCGTGGGGAGGATCCAGGTGCCGGAAGGAGGCCACGGGGTACGGGACGGTGTACTTCGCCGAGGAGATGCTGAAGGCCCGTGGGGAGGGGCTCGATGGGAAGACCTGCGTCGTCTCCGGGGCGGGGAACGTGGCCATCCACGCCGTGGAACAGCTCCTGGAGATGGGGGCGAAGCCCGTGGCCGTGAGCGATTCGTCCGGTACGGTCCACCACGAGGAGGGGCTCGACCTGGACCTCCTCAAACAGGTGAAGCAGGTGGACCGGGAGGGACTCGAGGCCTACGCGAAGGAGCGCACCGACGCCCGCTTCATCCCCGTGGATGACTACCCCGGGGACGGACACGCGGTATGGCGGATCCCCGCTGACGCCGCATTCCCCTGCGCCACCCAGAACGAGCTGACCCTGGCGGACGCGAAGGCCCTGGTCTCCAACGGGTGCGGCTGCATCTCCGAAGGGGCCAACATGCCGGCCACCCCCGAGGCGGCAGAGTACCTGGCGGAAGCGGAGCTCGCCTACGGCCCGGGAAAGGCGGCCAACGCGGGGGGGGTGGCCACCAGCCAGCTGGAGATGGCCCAGAACGCCTCCATGCAGCAGTGGTCACACGACGAGGTGGATTCCAGACTCCGGGAGATCATGGCGGGGATCCACCGGACGGTGAGCGAGGCGGCAGAGGAATTCGGGACACCGGGGAATCTCGTCCGGGGAGCCAACATCGCCGGTTTCCGGAAGGTGGCTGAGGCCATGATCGACCAGGGGGTCGTCTGAGCGGCTCTTCCGGCGAGAGGCCCCGCCCATGATCGCCACGTCACCCGAGGCGTTCCGCGAGGCCCTGGCGCGGATGGCTCCCGGTGGAGGAGGGTCGCCCACCATGCGAGGGGCGCTTCTGGTGAGTCCCCGGCGGTTCCGGCTCATTCCCGGTTCGGCCCCGGACAACCTCTACGTCCAGTGGGAGGCCGAGGTGGATACGGAGCGGGCGCTGGCCCAGCACAGGGCGGTGGCCGACCTCCTTCGGGAGCTGGGCCTCGAGGTGCATCTCGTGGCCGGGCACCCGGATCTGCCCGACGGGGTCTTCCCCAACAACGTCTTCGCCACCATCCCGGGACGGGTGGTGGTGGGCGCCATGCGGCACCCCGTCCGACAGGGAGAGAGCGCCCGGCCCGAGATCCTCTCCCTCTTCCGGGATCAGCTGGGGTACGAGGTCCGGGATCTGTCCCGCTCCGGCGTCATCGCCGAGATGACGGGTCCCCTGGTCATCGACCGGGCTCGGGGCATCGGGTACTGCGGGATGACCGAACGGGTGGACGAGGCGGGGTGCGAGGCGATGCACCACGCCCTGGGGCTCCAACTCACCTTCCGGTTCGACCTCCACCCCGGCGAGTACCACACCAACGTGGTGATGGCTGTCCTGGCGGGCCGCGCGGCCGTCCTCCACGCTCCGTCGTTCACCGATCCCCGGGTCCCGGAGGAGATCGCCCGGGTCTACCCCGGCCGCACCCTCTTCCTGGAGGAGGAGGAGAAGGTGGGGTTCGCCGGGAACTGCATTGCGGTGACCCCCCGGGATGTCCTCATGAGCGCAACGGCGCGGCGGTCCCTTCGCCCCGGCTCCGTCGCGTTCCTGGAGCGGGAGGGCTTCCGGATCCACGCGGTGGAGGTGGATGAACTGGAGAAGGCGGGGGGCAGCGTCCGATGCATGGTGGCGGAGGTCTTCTGATCCCAGGGGAGAGGGGGTGGCCCCCCGCGTTCCCGGCCCACGCTTCCCGGAACGTCGGCGGGTGACCCGTCCGCCATGGGATCGTTACCCCCGGACCCCCGCGATCTCCTTGTGTGGGAGAGGGGGGCGTGGCATTATGGGGGCCCTCCGGTGGACCTGCCGCCATGGCACGCCCCGGGAACCCCGTGGCCTCCCGGTCCCGGTTCCCCGGAGGAACTTCCGGCTCGGCCGGTCTCCAGGCGCTCTCCGCGCCCGAACCGGTGCAGCGTAGGGGAGGGACCCTCCCTAGTCGGACGTCCCTGCAGCCGGTCTCCGCTCCTATGGATCACCTACGGATCCACCTCCTGGGAGGACTGGAGGTGCGCCGCGGCGATTCTCCGCTCCCCGCCCTCCCGACACGCCGGGCCCGGAGCCTCCTGGCCTACCTCGTCCTCCATCGGGACCGGCCGGTCCACCGCGACGTCCTGTGCGGACTCCTCTGGGGGGAACAACCCGAAGCCGAGGCGCGGAAGGCCCTCCGCACGACGCTCTGGCGTATCCGGTCCGTCCTGGAGCCGAAGGAGGAGGACCGGGGGCTCTTCCTCAGGATGGATGGTCCCCAGGTCACCTTCCCCGGGACCGGAGGCGCATGGGTGGACGCCGTGGAGTTCGAGGCCTGCCTGGAGAACCGGCCACCCGGTGCCTCTCCCGTCCTTTCATCGGAGGCGGCGGCCCGGCACTACAGGGCCGTGGCCCTCTACCAGGGCGATCTCCTGGACGGCCTCTACGACGACTGGTGCGTGTTCGACCGGGAGCGCTTCTCCCTGGCCTACCTCACCGCGCTGGAGCGTCTCATGGTCTACCATCGCTCCCGCGGCCAGTGGCTGGCCGCCATCTCCTTCGGTCGCCAGCTCCTCCGGAAGGACCCCATCCGCGAGCACGTCCATCGGGAGCTCATGGTGTGCCATCTCTCCATGGGGGACCGCCCCTCGGCCCTCCGCCAGTACGAGATCTGCGCGAGACTGGTGCGGGAGGAGCTCGGCGTGGAGCCCATGGAGGAGACCCGAAGGCTCCACGAGGCGATCCGAGTCCAGGGGAGCCTCCCCTCGGATCCCCCGGGCCTCCACCCCGGGGCGCACTCCTCGGGCGCTCCCGCCTCCTCCGAGGCGGAACTGGCCCGGCAGGTGGAGGGGGCCGTCCGGGATCTCCATGCCCTTCTCGCCCGGTGGGAAGCCGCCCGAGGTCGGGAGGAGGGGCGGGAACGGCCCCGGGGTCCCAAGGCCGCTCCGCAGGTCCCCCCACAGGCCCCCGCACAGGCCTCCCCACACGAGCCCCGACACTTCGCCGCCCTTCCCCTCTGAGGTCGGAATCCCCGCCCACTCCCCAGGAGCATTCCCGGATGAACATCGTCGACTTCAGGCTCGCCGCCGACGCCCCCCGACAGGTCCCCTTCATCGCCAGTCCCAACATGGGCGGAGAGCTGGACCCGAGGTACCTGGTGATCCACTACACCGCCGGGGCCAGTGCCCGATCCTCCATCAACTGGCTCACCAACGAGACCGCACGTGCGTCGGCCCACGTGGTCATCGATCGGGAGGGGAAGACGACGCAGCTCGTGCCCTTCAACCGGGTGGCCTGGCACGCCGGGACCAGCCGGTGGGAGGGACTCACGGGGTTGAACCGCCACTCCATCGGGATCGAACTGGACAATGCGGGTCGCCTGAACCGGCAGGGGGGTCGGTGGCGCGCCTGGTTCGGAAACGACTATCCAGAGGACCAGGTCATGGAGGCGGTCCACCGCCACGAGACGGATTCGTGCGGCTGGCATCTCTTCACCCCGGAGCAGATCGAGGCCACGCTGGAGGTGAGCGAGGCACTCCTCCGCCATTTCCCGGGGATCCAGGATGTGCTGGGCCATGACGACATCTCCCCGGGGCGGAAGGCCGACCCCGGTCCGGCCTTCCCCATGGAGAGCATACGGGCCCGCCTCTTCGGCCGGGCGGAGGATGGCGTACCCCAGTTCGAGACCATGACCCACCTGAACATCCGACGGGGGCCGGGAACCCAGCATGAGACCCTCGCCCTGAGTCCCCTTCCCTCCGGCACCCGGGTGGACGTGATCCGGGAGCAGGGGAGCTGGCGGCTGGTGGATGTCCTGGGTGAAGTGGGCGGGGAGGGGGACGTGCAGGGCTGGGTGCACGGCCGCTACCTCCGACGGGCCGACTGAGGGGCGCCCCCGGCCTCCCGGCTCCTCCCTCCTCGGGCGGGGGTCTTGCGCATCCCTTCCGTCGGCCGGAGTGTTAGCGGCTGATGTCGTCCCGGATCGGTGGGCCCACCGGCCCCGGGTTCGGCGGCGACCCCACGTCGCGTGATCTCCAACCGAACCGCATGACCCGTCTCCGGCTGCGCTCCCACCCCCGACGTCGCGGGGCGCCGATCCCTTCCATCGTGGCCGGTCTCCTGGTCCTCTCCGGGTGCGCCACCGGGGGGTCGGGCGCCGCTCCCTCCCCCGAACCCTCCGGTCCCGCGAGTCCGGTGGTGCAGCCGGGGTTGCCTGGTGAGGGGGGGCGAACCCTCTCGCCCCAGCTCCTGGCCGCGCTTCCGCGACCTTCCCACACCGTCGCGGATGTGCGTTTCATGCAGGACATGATCCTGCACCACGCCCAGGCCCTGGAGATGACCCGCCTGGTCCCGGGCCGATCGGAGCGTGAGGATGTCCGGCTCCTGGCACGACGCATCGACATCTCCCAGGGCTCGGAGATCGCCCTCATGCGGCGGTGGCTCCTGGAACGGGGAGAGGACGCCCCCGATCCCCTGGGCCAGGGGGCCGACGACCACGCGGTGCATCACGCGGACCCTGCGGCGCACCATGCGGACCACGCGGACCACGGGGACCACGCGCACCACGGGGACCACGCCGCGCACCCCGCCGGTCACGCGGCCCATGGACCGGACCCCCATGCCGATCACGGCGACATGCCCGGGATGCTCACCCCCGCCCAGCTCCAGGAGCTGCAGGAGGCCCAGGGGGACGACTTCGATCGCCTCTTCCTCGAGTCCATGATCTTCCACCACGAGGGTGCCCTCACCATGGTGGCGGATCTCTTCGCCTCCCCCGCTTCAGCCCAGGGGGGAGACATCTTCGAGTTCGCGTCCCACGTGGACTCGGACCAGCGCATCGAGATCGCGCGCATGACCCGGATGCTGGACGCCCTTCGCTGAAGGCGTCCACCTCCGCCCTCCCACTCCGGATGGATCCAGCATGAAGACCGAACCGACGAACGCGATGTGGAAGGACCTGGCCCGGGGGGCCCTGATGGGGGTCTCCCTCCTGGCCGTGGGCGGCCTCCTCCCGGCGGGGGAGGCCCAGGCCCAGCAGGCCTCCACCGGCGGGGCCGACGCCCGGGTGGGGCTCGCCCCGGGGTGGACCGACGCCGGTGAGGCGGCCCTGAACATGGAGCTCATCGCCCATCGGAGCCGCCCGGAGGGGTTCTTCAACTCCTCCAACCCGGGCGACGGGAGCTACTCCAACACCGACCTGGCCTTCCGGGACAACCTGGCCTTCGTGGGGAACTACCACGGCTTCACCGTCTACGACATCTCCGACCCGGCGAACCCCACCCTCCGGGTTTCGGTGGTCTGCCCCGGCGGCCAGGGAGATCTCTCCATCTTCGGCGACCTCCTCTTCATGTCCGTCCAGGAGACCCGGGCCCGCATCGACTGCGGCACCCAGGGCACCGGGGACGAGGTGGACCCGGAGCGCTTCCGGGGGGTGCGGATCTTCGATGTGAGCAACCTGGATGATCCGCGGCAGGTGGCGGCGGTGCAGACCTGCCGCGGCTCCCACACCCACACGCTGGTGACGGACCCCAACGATCCGGAGACCCTCTACGTCTACAACTCCGGGACCAGCGCCTCCCGCTCCGGCGACGAGCTGGCGGGGTGTGTGGACGTCCGGGACCCCAACGACCCCACCACCTCGTACTGGAGCATCGACGTCATCCGGGTGCCCCTGGCCGCACCCCACGAGGCGCGGGTCATCGACTCGCCCCGGGTGTTCGCCGATGAAGCGACCGGGGCCATTGCCGGGCTCTGGCAGGGCGGCGACCACGGGACCGGGACCCAGACCTCCCGGGAGACCAACCAGTGCCACGACATCACCGTCTACCCCGAGCTGGGGCTGGCGGCGGGGGCCTGCTCCGGGAACGGAATCCTGTTCGACATCTCCAACCCCGCCGTCCCCGTCCGCATCGACGACGTGGTGGATCCGGGCTTCGCCTATTGGCACTCCGCCACCTTCAACAACGACGGGACCACGGTGATCTTCACCGACGAGTGGGGCGGCGGGAGCGCCCCCCGCTGCCTGGCCACCGACCCGCCGGAGTGGGGAGCCAACGCCATCTTCCGGGTGGTGGACGGTCGGATGGAGTTCCAGAGCTACTACAAGCTCCCCGCCCCCCAGACGGAGACGGAGAATTGCGTGGCCCACAACGGGTCCCTCATCCCGGTCCCGGGGCGGGACATCAAGGTCCAGGCCTGGTACCAGGGGGGGGTCTCGGTCTTCGACTTCACCGACCCGGCCAACCCCTTCGAGATCGCCTACTTCGATCGGGGCCCCATGAGCGCCACCGACCTCATGACCGGGGGGTACTGGTCCACCTACTGGTACAACGGGTACGTCTACGGGTCGGAGATCGGG